>JACQUS010000127.1 GCA_016210125.1 Chloroflexota bacterium
CTACGACGCCTTCGAGTACCTGCTGAGCCTGGCGACGGGCACCGTGCAGCTCGACGGCGCGGTCACCCCGTGGTCGCCGGCCGAAGGCGCGGTGAACCACGCGCGGGAGATCTTCCAGACTTGGAGCGCCGCCGATCTGCTGCGGGTGCTCGAAGCGCCAACGCCCGATGAGGCGCAGCGGGCGCTGGCGGCAGCGCCCGCAGAGCAGCGGGCCGCGCTGGAGAAGCTGAACCCGGCGACGCACGTCGACCGACTGCGGGCACGCGTCTTCATCATGCACGATAAGAGCGATCCGTACGTGCACTACAGCGAGTCGATCAAGCTGGCCCGCGCGCTCGAGCCGCGTGGCGCCGCGACGTTCCTGCTCGCCGACCTCTTCGAGCACGTCCAGCCACGCCGGGACGTTTCACCTGACCTGCTGAGCGAGTTCGCGCGGCTCTACGGCTTCCTGTACGAGGTGCTAGCGCACCTCTAGCCGCTCGCCAGCGGCGTCCACCGACGGGTGGCCGGGCTCGCCGCGCGTCGGCACAGGTCGCCTGATGCAGCCACGTCGCTTGACGCGTCCCTCGCGACACGGCTAGTCTAGCGCCACCGCAATCCCAGTCGGACTGGCGACAGGACTCGGACGAGGGAGGAAGCGATGCAGATCATGCGCTCGGGCAAGCTGGAGTCGCGGCCCGCACCAGCGGCGCGCTTCGGAGGCACGGTCCGCCACGAGCGGCTGGTGGACCCGCAGCCGCCGACGGGGCTGCGGATGTCACGCGTGCTGTTCGAGCCTGGAGGACGCACGAACTGGCACAGCCATCCGGGCGGCCAGGCGCTGCACGTGATCGTCGGCCGCGGTCGCGTCGCCGAGTGGGGCCAGTCTCCGGCCGAGATTCTCGCCGGCGACACCGTGTTCATCGCGCCGGGTGTCAAGCACTGGCACGGAGCGGCGCCCACCAGCGCGATGATGCACCTGGCGATCAGCGCCGGCGAGGGCGACACCGAGTGGATGGAGCCCGTGTCCGAGGAGGACTACGTGCGGGACCCGGCCTAGCGACGGCAGCGGCGGGCGTGCGCCGACGCGCGACGGGTCAGCGGACGGCGCCTGGCTTGCGATTCGCTGCGCGGTGGGTGCGAAGCACGCGCTCCGCGCGGCGCATCAGGCGCGGCGTGGGGCCGTGTCGACCGGTGGGCCGCCCAGCCCCCGCCTGTGCTGCCGGCACGCTGCGCGGGCGCGACCTCGGCGCGCGCTGCGTGGCCTCCGCTACGGCAGTGAGCGGCGACTGGCGTAGCAGCCCGACGACTGCCGGCGCCGCGTAGGCCCGTGGTGCTAGACTAGGCACGGCCGGCCGGCCGGCCGGCCGGCCGGCCGCCGCGATCGAGGGCCCCACTGCATGCTGCACGCCTTCAGCTCTCTTACCGTTCCGCAGTTCCGCACGCTGTGGCTCGGCATGCTGTTCTCCCTGGCCTCGATGCAGATGGACCTCGTCGCGCGGTCGTGGCTGGCGTACGATCTGTCCGGCTCGGGACTGGCCCTGGGGCTCGTCGTGGCAGCCCGTGGCTTGCCGCAGCTCCTCTGCTCCGTCGTCGCCGGCGTCGCCGCCGATCGCCTCGACAAGCGCCGGCTGCTGATCGCCACGCAGCTTAGTCTGGCCCTGCTCGCGCTGGCCAACGGCGTCCTCGTCCACCTGGGCGTCGTCGCCATCTGGCATCTGGTGATCATCGGCGCGCTCCAGGGAGCCGTCTTCGCCTTCAACTTCCCGGCGCGCCAGGCGTATATACCGGAGCTGGTCGGCATAGAGCGCCTGGCGAACGCCCTGGCGGTCCACGCCACTGGTATGAACGCGAGCCGCGTCGTGGCGCCCGCCGCGGCCGGTCTGCTGCTCACCTGGAGCCCAACGGTGGCCTTCTACGCCATCGCCGCGGGCTACGCCGCGACGACGCTCACCCTGCTGCGGCTGCCGCCCGGCCGGAAGCCGAGCGGCCAGGGCACGGGCGCCATGGCAGAGATCGTCGGCGGCTTCCGCTACATCGTCCGGCAGCCGGTACTCCGGTCGCTGATGGGTCTGGCGTTTGTGCCCGTGCTGCTCGGCGTGCCTTACCAGCACCTCCTCCCGGTCTTCCAGGCTGACGTCCTGCGCGTGGGGCCATCGCAGCTCGGGCTGATGTATACGGCGGCCGGTGTCGGCTCGCTCGTCGGCTCGCTCGGCGTCGCCTACCTCGCCGCGTCGCCGCGCCAGGGCCAGCTCCAGCTCGTCGCCGGCATCGCCTTCGGCGTGGCGCTGGCGGGGTTCGCCCTCTCGCGCGCCTACGAGGTTTCGCTGGCGCTGCTCTTCGTCGTCGGGCTGACGAGCCAGGCCTACCTGACGATCAACGGCACGCTGCTCATGGTCTACACCGACCGCAAGTTCTACGGCCGCGTGATGAGCATCTACAATATGACCTGGGCCTTCCAGCCGCTGGCGACGCTGCCGCTGGGCGGCCTGGTCGACGTGCTGGGTGCGCCGGCGACCATGGCCGGGGCCGGGGCGCTGCTCGCCGTGCTCGTGGCGGCCATCGGCGTCGCCAACCCAGTGCACCGCCGCATGGTCACCGTACCCTCATCCGCCGGGGGGCGACCCGCGCCGCCACGCGCCTCGTAGCCGTGGCTCCGGCCCTTCCCAGCCGTACACCGCCCGCGCGCGCTCGGCAGCCACCTTCCCGTCCGCCACGTCGCGGGCGAGGGCTTCCCGGTCGCGCTCACGCGGTCGACCGAAGCCGCCACCGCCGGCGGTGTTGATGAGCACGCGCTCGCCGGCGGTGATGCGCGCGACCGCCTTCGTGCCGAGCCGGCGCTCTGCGCTAGCGGACACGACGCGGAAGTCCGAGCCGGCCGCCTCCTCGCCCCCGGCGATACCCCACGGCCGGTGCACCTCGCGGTCGGAGATGACGCTGAGCGTCGCGTCGGTCAGGAACTCCAGCTCGCGCGCCAGGCCCAGCCCGCCGCGGTACCTGCCGGCGCCCTCCGAGCCGACGCGCAGGGCATAGCGGCGGACTACGAGTGGGTAGAACAGCTCCAGCTCCTCGATCGGCGTGTTCATGGTGTTGGAGACCGAGTGCACGCCGTCCATACCGTCCTTCGTCGGCCGCGCGCCGAAGCCACCGCCGTGCGTCTCGTAGTAGGCGTAGTGGCTGCCGTCGAGGCGCCGGCCGCCGAACGAGAACTGGTTCATGGCACCGTTGGAGCCGGCCGGCACGCGGTCGGGGATGGCCGCCTGAAGCGCGCGGCAGAGCGCGTCGATGGTCCGGCGGCTGATCTCCCACCCGGCGGCCACGGCAGCCGGAAACTGGGCGTTGAGCGCCCGCCCGCTCGGGACGACGAGGCGCACGGGCTTGTAGATGCCCTCGTTCTGCGGGATATCCGGATCGGTCAGGCAGCGCAGCGTGTACATCACCAGCGACATGGTCTGGTAGTACGTGCAGTTCGTCGGCCCGCGGCGCTGCGCGTCGCTCTCGGAGAAGTCGATCGTGAGCTCGTCCCCGCGCTTGGAGATGCGCACGGCGATCTTGATGGGCCGCTCATCGACGCCGTCGTCGTCGAGGTAATCCACGCCGGCATACTCGCCATCCGGGATGCGCGCCAGCTCGGCGCGCATGCGCCGCTCGGCGTAAGCGATCAGCTCGGCGGCGTAGGCCGCGAGCGTGTCGAAGCCGTACCGCGCGACAAGCTGCTGCACGCGGCGCGCGCCGAGGTTGTTCGCTGCCACCTGCGCCGCCAAATCGCCCTTGCGCTCCTCGGGCGTGCGCACGTTGGCCAGGATGAGCTTGAGCAGGTCGTGCTGGAGCGCGCCGCCGCGGAAGAGCTTGACCGAGGGGATACGCAGGCCCTCCTGGAAGATCTCGGTCGCGTTGCCGGGCATGCTGCCGGGCGTCATCCCGCCGACGTCGGTGTGGTGGGCCAGGTTGGCGACGTAGCCCCAGAGGCGCTCGCCGACAAACACGGGCGCGAGCATGATGATGTCGGGGATGTGTGTCCCGCCGCGGTACGGGTCGTTGACGATGATCTGGTCGCCGGGCCGCAGGTCCTCGACGCGGTGCTCGCGCATGGTCGTCTTCATGATGTACGGAAACGCGCCGAGGTGGCCGATCTGGTGCGCCGTTTGGGCGACCATCTCCAGCCGCGCGTCGAAGAGCGAGCAGGTGTGGTCCTTGCGCGTCTTGATGTTCGGCGAGTACGAGGCCTTCTGGAGGGCGACGCCCATCTCGTCGGTGACGGCGCGGAGCTGGCCCTTGAGGACCTCGAGGCTCACCGGATCTAGCTGCATACTTCTGCTCCTACCGTGTCACCAGCAGGCTGCCCATCGCGTCGGCCACGGCCTGCCAGCCGGCCGGCACGATGCCCGTCGCGCTCGGATCGACGACCAGCGCCGGGCCGGCGAAGCGCTCGCCGGCCGCCAGCCCGAGCCGGTGGACGAGCGCCCACGTCTCCTCGGCCGCCGCGCCCTCCGGCGCGCGCACGCGGACGGCCTTGGCTCGGCGCGCTTCGCCGGCCGCGCGCAGCCGAACGGCCGGGACGTGGCTCGGCACGCGCCCGGTCACCCGCAGGTTGACGAGCTGCACCGGCTCGCTTGGGTCGCTGTAGCCCCAGGTCTCGGCGTGCAGCGCGTGGAAGCGCGCGGCGATCTCGTCCGGGGTCGCGCGTGGCCAGTCGTCGAGCGCCACGTTCAGCTCGAAGCTCTGGCCGACGTAGCGCAGGTCGAGCGAGCGCTCCAGCACGCGCGCCTCCGCCGGCGCCTCGCCCAGGCGCGCCGTCGCCGCCGCGTCGAGCGGCGTGAAGAGCGCCGCTAGCGCGGCATGATCCAAGTCGCTCCAGCGGCGCACGTGCGATTGGACGACGTCGTAGCGCGTGTCAGCCAGCGCGGCGCCCAGGGCCGAGAAGACGCCCGGCGCAAGCGGGAAGACGACCTCGCGCATGCCCAGCTCCGCAGCGACGCCGCACGCGTGCAGCGGCCCGGCGCCGCCGAAGGCCACGAGGGCGAAGTCGCGCGGGTCGTGGCCGCGGGCGACGCTGACAGCGTAGATCCCTTGGACGAGGTGGTGCTGCATCAGCCGCAGCGCGCCGCGGGCCGTGGCGGCGAGGTCCAGGCTGGCGCGGGCGCCGACGCGGCCCAGGGCGGCCTCGGCCAGGGCCGGGTCGGCGGAGATGCCTTTGTCGGCCAGCACCTCCGGCCGCACTGTGCCCAGCCAGACGTGCGCGTCAGTCAGCGTCGCGTCCGTGCCGCCGCGCGCGTAGCACGCCGGGCCGGGCGTCGCGCCGGCCGAGCGCGGGCCGAGGCGCAGCGCGCCGCCGCCGTCCACCCAGACGATGCTCCCGCCGCCGGCGCCGATGGAGTGCACGTCGAGCATGGGCACGCGCAGCGGCACACCGGCCACGCCGCCCTCGACGGTCCAGGCCGGGCGGCCGTCGGCGATCAGGCAGATGTCGCAGCTCGTCCCGCCAACGTCCATACTGATCACGTTTGCCCGCCCGAGCGCCTTGCCCAGGGCCAGGGCGGCGGTCACGCCGCCGGCCGGGCCGGAGAGCGCCGTCGCCACCGCCTGCTCGCGCGCCACGGCGGCGTCGGCCAGCCCGCCGCTCGACTGGAGCAAGTGCAGCCGCGCCGCCAGGCCGCGCTCTGCCAGGGCGCGCTCGAGGTTGGCGACGTAGCGCCCGACGACCGGCGTCAGATAGGCGTTGGCCACCGTCGTCGCCGTGCGCTCGTACTCGCGGTACTCGGGCAGGACGCGGCAGGAGAGCGAGACGGGCAGGTGCGGCGCGAGGCGGGTCGCCACCGCCGCGGCGCGCTCTTCGTGCTCGGGATGGAGGAACGAGAAGAGGAAGACGATGGCCAGCGCCTCGACGTCCGCGTCGACCGCCTGGCGCACGGCGCGCTCGACGGCGGCCTCGTCGAGCGGCGCCTCGACGCGGCCGTCGGCGCGCACGCGCTCGGCGACCTCGAAGCGCCAGCGGCGCGGGACCAGCGGCTCCGGCTTGTCGGCGAACCAATCGAACAGCGCCGGGCGAATCTGCCGGCCGATCTCCAGCACGTCGCCGAAGCCCTGGGTCGTGAGCAGCGCCGTGCGCGCGCCGCGGCGCTCGATGAGCGCGTTCGTGGCGATGGTCGTGCCGTGGAGCACGCTGCGCACAGCGGCGGCGGCGCATCCGGCGGCGCGCAGTGCCTCGTCCAGGCCCGCCAGCACACCGCGCGACGGGTCATCCGGAGTGGTCAGCACCTTGTGGATCGTCAGCGCGCCGTCGTGCTCGTCCAGCACGACGACATCGGTGAAGGTGCCGCCCACGTCGATGCCGACGCGCACGCGGCTCATCGTCGCTCTCCACAAACCGCCCGTGAGCGGTTAGTATAGCGCAGTGCCTCGCGGGCGACGTACCTGTAGGCGCGAGGGCCCCTCGCCCGCAACACGCGCGGGCATCCCGGGCGTGTCGCCAGCGAGCCGCGAGAGGGGAGGCGGCACCGTGACCGAGACCATCTCCCGCACGCAGACCCTCACCCAGCAGCTCGCCACGTACGCCGCCGGGCTCGACGGCGGCGCGCTGCCCCCGCAAGTCCTGGCGCAGGCCAAGTGGGCCGTACTCGACCTGCTCGGCGTGGCCATCGGTGGCGCCGATCTGCCTTTTGCCCAAACGGTGCGCGGCTACCTCGCCGAGCTGGGCGGCAAGCCGGAGGCGACGGTCATCGGCTGCGCCGACAGGCTGCCGGCGCCGAGCGCCGCGCTGCTCAACGCCGTCTGCGGCCACACGCTGGATATGGACGACGGCCACCGCTACGCCAACGGCCATCCAGGCGTCGTGACTATTCCCGCCGCGCTGGCGGCCGGCGAGGTGGCCGACGCCTCGGGCCGCGACCTGCTCGCCGCCGTCGTCGCCGGGTACGAGGTCTTCGTTCGCGTGGCCACGGCGATCAACCCGGCGCATCTGCGCCGCGGTTTCCACACCACGGGCACGGTCGGCCCGCTGGCCGCCGCGGCTGCCGCCGGCCGCGTGCTGGGGCTTGACGCCGCACGCCTGGCGCACGCGCTGGGCATCGCGGCGGTGCAGTTCGGTGGGCTGCTCATCGTGCTCAACGACGGCGCACCGCTCAAGCCGCTGCACCCAGGCAAGGCCGCGGCCGCCGGCGTCCTGTCGGCCGCATTGGCGGCCCGCGGCGCCGAGGGGCCGCGCGCCGCCCTGGAGGGCGCGGACGGCTACTGCACCGCGCTCGCCGGCGTCGCGCCCGACGAGCGGCTAGCGGCCGATCTCGGCCAGCGCTTCGCCATCCGCGAGATCTACTTCAAGCTCTACGCCGCCTGCCGGCACACCCATCCGGCGCTCGACCTGGCCCTCGACCTGCGGCTGCGGCACGCGCTGCGCGCGGCCGAGATCGACGCGATCCACGTCGCCACGTACGCAGTGGCCGACAAGCTCACGGGGCGCACCTGCGCGCCGGAGACCGTGTCAGCGGCAAAGTTCAGCTTGCCGTTCAGCCTGGCGCTGGCCTTCGCGCGCGGCTCGGCCGGCGCCGCCGCCTACACGCCGGCGAGCCTGGCCGACGAAGAGCTGCGCGCCCTGGCGCGGCGGGTGACCATCGAGGTCGACGCGGCGCTCGACGCCCGGTATCCCGGCGTGCGCGGCGCGGCGCTGACCGTGCACACGACCGACGGCCGCGTCCTGCGCGTCTCGACCGAGCTGCCGCGGGGCGAGCCGGAGCTGCCGGCCACGCCGGACGACCTGACGGCCAAGTTCTTCGACAACGCGCAGCCGAGACTGGGCCGCCAGCGCGCCCAAGCGCTGTACGACGGCGTGCAGCGGCTGGAGGCGATTGGCGCGCGGGACCTGGCGGCGCTGCTGCGGTGATGCGCCCCGGCCGCCCCGGCTGCCGATGCAGGAGGAGGCACGATGAAGTTCGGCCTGTGGCTCGCGGCGCAGTACGGCGTCGACGAGCCTATCAGCCAGCGGCTCGACGAGTGCGCCGAGCAGGTGCGCCTGGCCCGTGACGTGGGCTTCGACGGCGTGTTCGTCGGCGAGCGCTACCTCGGCGCGCCGTTTCGCTTCGTCAACGGCCTGCTGCTGCTCGCGCGCCTGTGCCCCGACGCGCGCGGCTTGGACGTCGGCACGTCGGCGGTGCTGCTGCCCTTGCACAACCCGGCGCGCCTCTCCGAGGAGATCGCCACGCTCGACGCGCTCAGCCACGGGCGCTTCATCGCCGGCGTGGCCCTCGGCTACCGCGAGGTCGAGTTCGCGGCCTTCGGCGTGGCCCAGGACCAGCGGCTGCGCCGCCTCCTCGACAACCTCGCTGTCGTCCGCGCGCTGCTGCGCGGCGAGGCCGTGACCTTCGAGCGCGCCGACTGCGTGCTGCGCGACGTGACGCTGCTCAACCGGCCTGTACAGCAACCGCACCCGCCGTTTTGGGTCGGCGGGAACAACGTGCAGGCCGCCCGCCGCGCCGCGGTGCGCGCCGAGGGGCTGGCGCTCAGCGGCCGCTCGACGCTCGGGACTATCCGCGAGCTGGTAGCGGCCTACCGCGCGCGCTGCGCCGAGCTGGGCCGGGCGCCGGGGGTCATCGCCCTGAACCGCGAGGTCTACGTTGCCGCGGACCGCGCCACGGCCTGGCGCGAGGCCCGGCCGGCGCTAGAGGAAAAGTACCGCACCGTCGTCGGCTGGGGCCAGGATCGCATTCTGCCCGAGGCGGACAAAATGGACGTGCCGTTCGAGCAGCTCGTCCAGGGCCGCTTCGTCGTCGGCGACCCGGACGACTGCGTCGCCGAGCTTACGCGCTACGCCGAGGCCGGCGTCGGCTATCCCATCGTGCGCTTCCAGTGGCCCGGCCTGCCGCACGAGCGCGTCCTCGAGGCCATCAGCCTGTTCGGCCGCGACGTGATTCCGCGCCTGCGCGCGTGCTAAACTTGCGGTCGAGACCGACCGGCGTGGTGCCCGCGCAAGCGCGCATAGAGCTGTGCACAGGAGAGAAGGAAGCATGACACTCCACGGCACGCGCGTCGCCGTCCTAGCCGAGAACATGTACCAAGAGCTGGAGCTGTGGTACCCGGTCTACCGCCTCCGCGAGGAGGGCGCCGACGTGTGCATCGTCGGCCCGAGCAAGACACAATACGCGAGCAAGCTGGGCTACCCGGTCAAGGCCGACGCTGCCGCCGAGGACGTTAGCGCCGCCGATTTCGACGCGGTGGTCGTGCCAGGCGGCTACGCACCGGACTACATGCGCCGCAGCGCGGCCATGGTGCGGCTCGTGCGTGAGGCGCACCAGCAAGGCAAGGTCGTCGCCGCTATCTGCCACGCTGGCTGGATGCTCGTCTCGGCCGGCATCCTGCGCGGCAAGAGTGCAACCTGCTTCCCGAGCATCAAGGACGACCTGGTGAACGCCGGGGCGAGCTACGTCGACCGCGAGGTCGTCCGCGACGGCAACATCATTACGTCGCGCTGGCCGGACGACCTGCCGGCGTTCTGCCGCGAGATCATCGCCGCGCTGAAGGCCGCCCGAGTGCCCGCTGGCGCGCGCTAGGCCAGGGAGCTCGCGGCCGCCCGCCGGCGCGGCGCCCGCCAAGCGCCCCGGAAACTCGTCGTCACGCCGCCATCACTATCGCCCAGCCCACGACGACGCCGATAACCAGCGCCAGTGCCTGCATCTGGTCGAGAGTCAGCTCCACCACCACTTATCCTTCGCCCTTCGCCCACCGGCCAGCGGGAAAGGGCTACTCCCTGCCGTCTGGCGGCAATCACGTGCGCTCCGCGGCGGCACCGCCGCCTGCCGCAATGGTACGCAGAGGGGCGAAGCCCCTCTGCACCCCCCTGCTCGCTCGGCTGCCGCACGCAGCCGCCCTCTTCATCGCCAGCGGTGCACCGCAGCGCGTTCAGCACGCCTCTACGCTCCTTGACAGCACACGCGCGGAAGTCTTCACAGCAAAGCCGCAGGTGCACGCCCTCGGCGGCGCGGCTTAGCATAACACGGCGGCGCGCTCACGGCACCAGCGCGCGTGCTAAGATTACTTTGCCGCATAGAGCACGCCAGACGGCGACCGGAGGGGCCGATGGCCGGGGTCTACCCAGCCCTGACCAGCTTCAGCCACGGCGCGGGTTGAGCCTGCAAGCTCAGCCCGGCTGAGCTAGCGCAGGTGCTGCGCCACATCCCGACGCTGCCCGACCCGCGCGTCCTGGTCGGCACCGACACGAGCGACGACGCGGCCGTCTATCGGCTGGACGACGAGCGCGCCATCGTGGCCACCGTCGACTACATCACGCCGATCGTCGACGATCCGGCGGCCTTCGGCGCGGTCGCCGCCGCCAACTCGATCAGCGACATCTACGCGATGGCTGGCCAGCCGCTTTTCGCGCTCAACGTCGTCGGCTTCCCTCGCGACAAGCTGCCGCTGGAGATGCTCGGCCAGATCCTGGCCGCCGGCGCGGCGAAGGCCGCCGAGGCCGGTATCCCGGTCATCGGCGGCCACAGCATCGACGATCCGGAGCCGAAGTACGGGATGGTCGTCGTCGGGCTGGTGCACCCGGAGCGCATCGTAGCCAACGTCGGCGCACGTCCGGGCGACCGCATCTTTCTCACGAAGCCCATCGGCACCGGCATCATCACCACGGCGATCAAGCGCGGGTGTGCGCGGCCGGCGGCCATTGACGCGGCGCTGGCGTCCATGACCGAGCTGAATCGCACTGCCGGCGACGCGATGCGCGAGGTAGGCGTGCACGCCGCGACGGACGTAACTGGTTTCGGCCTGCTGGGCCACCTGGGCGAGGTCGCCAAGGCCAGCGGCGTGGGCGTGCGGCTCTACGCCGGCCGCGTGCCGCTGCTGCCCGAGGTGCTCGACCTGGCCGCCGAGGGCGTCGTGCCGGGCGGGACGCTGCGCAACCGCGCCAGCCTGGCCGAGCGGCTGCGCTGGCACCCGGAGATCGACGAGCCGCTCCAGCTCGCGCTCTGCGACGCGCAGACTTCCGGTGGCCTGCTCATCGCCGTCGGCGCCGAGCGGGCCTCCGCTTTAGCGGCGGCGCTGGCTGCGCGCGGCGCGCTCGCCGCCGAGGTGGCCGAGGTGCTCGGACCCGATCCCGCCGGTCGGATCGAGGTCGTGCCTTAGTTGCCCGCCGTGAGCCCCTCGAACTCCTGCTTCGAGGGCCGGGCCATCAAGTCCGCAACCGCCTCCGGCGGGGACTTGCCTTCGAACAGCACCGTGTACAAGTGCTCGGCAATGGGCAGCTCGACCCCGTGGCGGCGCGCAAGCGCCAGAGCCGCCGGCGTCGTGGGCACGCCCTCGGCCACTCCCTCGAGCGCCGCGCAGGCGTCGTCGAGCCGGTAGCCCTTGCCGAGAAGCTCGCCCAGCCGCCGATTGCGGCTCAGCGGGCTGGCGCAGGTGGCCACCAGGTCGCCTAGGCCCGACAGCCCGGCGAAGGTGAGCGCACTGGCGCCCTCGGCGACGCCCAGCCGGGTCATCTCCGCGAGCCCACGGGTCATGATCCCGGCCTTGCCGTTGTTGCCGACACCGAGGCCGTCGGCGATTCCGGCGGCGATAGCGACGATATTCTTCAGGGAACCACCCAGCTCGACGCCGATCACGTCGGGATTGGTGTAGATGCGCAGCGTCGGCAGCGTGAGCGCCTGCTGCACCACACTGGCGACATGGCGGTCGACGCAGGCGACGACGGAGGAGGCCGGCAGCCCGGCGGCAATCTCGCCGGCCAGATTGGGTCCCGACAGCACCACGGGCGGGGTGCCGTGCGTCGACGGCAGCTCCTCGGCGAGGACCTGACTGAGCCGCTGGCCGCTGGGCAACTCCAGCCCCTTCGAGCCGACCACGACGATGGTCCGGCGGTCGAGGGCCGGCCGCGCCTGCTGGAGGTTCTCGCGCACCCGCTGGGCCGGCGGGACTAGCAGGAGTATATCCGCTCCGGCCAGCGCGAAGGCCAGGTCAGCAGTCACCTCCACCGCCGGCGGCAGGTCGCGCCGCGGCAAGCGCGGTGGGTCCCGTCGCTCCCGAGCCAGCCGCTCGGCCTCAGCCGGCGTCCGCGCCCACAGGCGAATCTCGCGCCCGTGCGCCCCGAGGACCGCCGCCAGCGTGAGTCCCCAGGCACCCGTGCCCACGATGGCGATGCGCACCTTAGGCTCGCTGCCGCGCGCGCTCGTGCGCGCGGAAGAACAGCCGCAGTGGGACGCCCGGGAAACCGAAGGCGCGGCGCAGCTCGTTCTGCAGGTATCGCCGGTAGGTGAGGTGCAGCAGGTCGGGATCGTTCACGAAGAAAACGAACGTCGGCGGCTCGGCCTGCACCTGCGTCACGTACAGGACATTGGGTTGCCGGCCGTGGCGTGACGGCGGCGGGTGGTCGAGGACCGCCCGGCGGATGACCCGATTCAGCTCGCTGGTGCCGATGCGCCGCTGGCGCTGGCGGTAGACCTCCAGCGCCAGGTCGAGCATCTGCCCCAGGCGCTGCCCGGTCTTGGCCGACACGAACACGATGGGCGCGTAGTCGAGGAAGCCGAGCGCCGCACGCACCACCTGCGTGTACTCCTCGCCGATCCGCGGCGTCTTCTCGACGACGTCCCATTTGTTCACCACGAGCACTAAGCCCGTCCCAGCCTCGACGGCGTAGCCGGCGATGTGCGCGTCCTGCGCCGTCGGCCCCTCAGCGCCGTCCAGCAGCAGCAGCGTGACGTCGGCGCGCTGCATGGCGCGCACGGCCCGTAGCACGCTGTAGTGCTCGATGCCGCGCTGCACACGCCCGCGCCGGCGGATGCCGGCCGTGTCGAGGAGCACCAGCGGTGTGTCGCCATGCACGACCCGCGCGTCGATGGCGTCACGGGTGGTGCCCGGCACCGGGCTCACCAGCGCCCGCGGCCCGCCAACAAGGGCGTTGAGCACTGACGACTTGCCGACGTTTGGGCGGCCGACGATGGCCAGGCGCGGGAGCTCCTCCGCCGGGGCTGCCGCCATCGGCCTGGCGCGCAGGTGGGCGACGATGGCGTCCAGCAGATCGCCGGTGCCATAGCCCTGAAGACCGGACACCGCGTAGGGCTCGCCCAGGCCGAGCTGGTAGAACTCGGTCGCCGCCAATACCTGTGCCTCGCTCTCGGCCTTCGTCACCGCCAGCACGACCGGCTTGCCCGACTGACGCAGCAACTGGGCGATATCCTGATCGACCGGCGTGACGCCCTCGCGTGTGTCGGTGGCGAAGACGACGACGTCGGCCTCAGCGATGGCCAGCCGCGCCTGCGCCGCCACGTCCGCCTCCAGCGCCGCGCGCGTGTCGAGGGAGATGCCGCCGGTGTCGACCAGCGTGAAGTCCTGGCCGGCCCAGTCGGCGTCGGCGTACAGGCGGTCGCGCGTCGTGCCCGGCAGGTCGGCGACGATGGCCCGCCGCTCACCGACGAGGCGGTTGAAGAGCGTCGACTTGCCCACGTTGGGCCGGCCCACGAGCGCGACGATAGGGCGCGGCACGCTACTCCCTCGGGGCCACGGTGACGAGCACTCGCTGTGGGTCGACCCGCTCGATCGTCAGGGCGCTCGGACCGTCGGCCTTTAGCGCCACGGTGTGCACGCCGGGCTCGAGGCCGGCGGCGTCAGCCGTTATGCGAACGTCGCGCGGCTGGAGCGCTAGGAGCACCGGCATCGGGCCGCTGACCAGAACATCGACCGCCCCAGGCGCCACGGTCGCCCGCATACTGCCGGACAGGTTGACGACGGCGGGCGCGACGCGCATCACCTGACTGCCCGTCAGCGGCGCGACCTGCACGCGCACCGTCAGCGTCTGCTCGCGCACCAGCGAGACGCCTGGCGGCAGGCGCGCGCGGACACTCTGGATGCTGTCGCCGCTGGCGGTGTTGACGTCGACTGGCTCCGTCTGCACGAACTGGAGGCCGCGGACGGTGCCGGGCTCACCGACGATGCTCACCGATGTCGGATCGACGGCTATGCCCACGACCTGGTAGCCGACGCGCGGCGTGCCCACGACCGTGGGCACGATCGGCACCACACGATACGCGGCCTGCTGCTCGATCGGCACCTCTATGTGCACGCGCTGAGGCGTCAGCGTGACGCCCCGCACCGCGCTGCCGTCAGTTGCGCGCGGGACGGGCACGAGGTCAGCGATGAACGGTTCCCGCTCGGCCGCCAGGTTAAGGTTCACCGTAACCAGGGTGATCGTCTCGACCAGACTCTCCGGCCCGCTCACGGCCACCACTTCGGGCGCCACCCGCGGGTCGCGGGCCGCGAAGCCGAAGGGCACGTCGGCGTCCACAGTGATCCGCACGGACACGTCCTTGCGCGTCAGCGGCTCGACGGTCAGGCTCACCTGCTCGGGGTCCCAGCTCAGGAGGCGCACGCGCCGGTCGGTCGTCTCCACCAGGACCGGGTACTGCCGCGTGCCCGGCGTCGCGCCGCCGAGGTCCACGCGGGCCTGGAAGCTGCTGAGGCGCACGCGGTAGAAGTAGTCGCTTGGCGTGGTGATGCGCACGCGCACCTCCGGCAGGCCGCGCACGCTGGCGAGCACCAGGCCTGTCGGCAGGTTCTCGGTGCGGATCGCCAGCGTCTGCGGCAAGAAGTCGGTGCGGTCCGGATTTTGCTGGCTAACGGCGACAGACCAGAGCAGGAACGAGAGCGTCACCGCCAGCGTAAGGGCCGCGAGGTTCTGGCGCACGGTGGCGAGCACGGGCTACACCCCACGCCCCGCCGACGCGGCGGGCTCCTCGTCGTGCTCTGGTGACATGGGACCGAGGCGCCTCCGTGCCAACCAGCGCGCGCCCGTGCGCCGCCAGAAGGGCAGCGGCTCGGCCCGCGGCGGCTGGAGCAGGACGGCCAGCATACGCTCCAGCCGCGCCGGATCGACGTCGCGCTCCAGTTGCCCGTTGTGAGCCAGCGCGAGCGCGCCCGTCTCCTCCGACACGACGAGCGCCACGGCGTCGCTCTCCTCGGTGACGCCAATGGCCGCGCGATGGCGTAGCCCTAGCGCCGGGTCGAGGTGGTGCTTGCTGATCGGCAGCCGGCAGCCCGCGGCCAAGATCCGATCACCTTCGACGACCACGGCGCCGTCGTGCAGCGGCGAGTGTGGGAAGAACAGGCTCACAAGCAGCGGCGCGGTGACCGCGCCGTCGATGGGCGTGCCGGTCTCGATGTACTCCTGCAGGCCCGTTTCGCGCTGGAACACGACGAGCGCGCCCTGGCGCTGGACGGACATCGTGCGGGCGGCTCCCGCCGCCGCCGCGATCGCGCGCTCGATGCTCCCGGCCGGCGCCGCCGCCAGCGGAAGGTTGAGCAGCACACGCACGCGGCCGATGCGCTCCATCGCACGTCGCAGCTCCGGCTGGAAGAGCACGATCAGCGCCACGGAGAGCAGCGGGAGGGCGTTGACCAGGAGCCAGTTGAGCAGCACCAGCTCGGGCAGACCACGGATGACGAGCACCGCGGCCAGCAGCACCAGGAAGCCGTACAGCACTGAGGCCGCGGTGGTGCCACGCACGAGCGAAAGCAGACCATAGATCAGCACGGCGACGACCGCGATGTCGACGACGCTCCACACATGGAGGCGGTCCAGCACCGAGGCGAGCGCTGTGAAGAGCTGCTCCATGCCATCTCACCCGAGGACGCTATCCGCTAGCAGGTGCACGAGCACGGCCTTCTGCGCGTGCAGCCGGTTCTCGGCCTGGTCATATACCACCGACCGGGGACCGTCGAGCACGTCGTCAGTGATCTCCTCGCCACGGTGCGCCGGCAGGTCGTGCATGACGATGGCGTCGGGCATCGCCCGCGCCACCAGCGGCGCATCCACCCGATAGGTGGCGAAGACCGCCCGGCGCAGGTGCTGCTCCGCCTCCTGCCCCATGCTCGTCCACACGTCCGTGTAGACAACGTCGGCGCCCTCCACCGCGGCCGCCGGGTCGTACACCACGTCGAGTTCCGCGCCGGTGCGCGCGGCGTCGGCCCGCGCGCTGGCTAGCATGTCGGGCAGCGGCTCGTAGCCAGGCGGGCAGGCGATTCGCAGGTGCAGCCCACTTTTCGCCGCCGCCAGCAGCAAGGCGTGCGCGACGTTGTTGCCGCCATCACCGACGAAGGCGACGCGCACGCCGCGCAGCCGCCCGCGGTGCTCGGCGATGGTCAGCAGGTCAGCCAGCGCCTGGCACGGGTGCGAGCGGTCGCTCAGGCCATTGATGACCGGCACACTCGCCTGCGCCGCCATGTCCGTGACAGACTGGTGCGCGAAGGTACGCAACACGATGGCATCGACGTAGCGGGAGAGCACGCGGGCTACGTCGACGACGCTCTCGCGCTCGCCCAGCCCGATCTCCTGCGGCAGCAGGCTGACGGCATCGCCGCCGAGCTGCCGCATGGCCACCTCGAACGAGACGCGGGTACGTAGCGACGGCTTCTCCAGCAGCAGCGCCAGGACGCGCCCGGGCAGCAGCCGCGGCCGGTCGCCGGCGCGCCAGCGCCGCTTGAGCGACGCCGCCGTCGCGAGCACTTGCGCCAGCTCGGGAATGCTCAGATCGCGGATGCAGGTGAGCGACCGTCCCCGTAAACCAACCGTGCCGGTCACCACTCGTCGCGCCTCAGATCGTCGTCGGGGCCAGTATAGCACTCGGCGTTCGGCCACCTCGCGCCGTGCCTCGCTATATTGAGCCGTTATATTGAGCCGTTATATTGGGGCGTTGCTCGCCAATCGGGCCGGCGTGCTACAATTCTGCGCAGGGTTGATTATTAGCGGGCCTCAGACCGACCCGGCTACCCGTCTCTTGTGCCGGTCTGGCGCGGCCCCGCGCACCGCGTGAGAGGACCTCGCTGCCGGAGGGCGTATTGGTTCGCAGGCAACAGCAAGCGCTCGCGTCCCAGGTCGTGCATGAGTAGCGGTGGCTGTACTGTCCAGGGACTAGCCTTCACCGTTCAGCAGGAAGCGTTCGCGAGCCTCAGTGCCGACTGGGAGGCGCTCGCCACCGCGAGTTCCTCGGGCAGCATCTTCACCACCTGGCGCTGGCAGCAGCTTTGGCACGCGCACCTCGAGGGCGACTATCGGCTGGTCTCCTTGGTCGCGCGTGACGAGGTCGGCCGACTCGTCGGCATCGCCCCGCTGGCCGAGCGCGAGGGGACCGTCGTGTTCGGCGGCGGGGCCGAGGTCTCCGATTACCTCGACGTCATCGTCGGCGACGACCACCGCGGGGCGATCGTCGCCGCCTTGGCCGACGCCCTGGCCGCTGCTGGCTGGCTGGGCTGCGACCTCCGCAGCGTGCCCGCGGAATCGCCGCTGCTGGAGGCCCTGCCGCCGGCCCTGCGCGCCCGCGGCTACGATGTGCTCGTCGAGCGCGACGATGTGTGCCCGCGCGTGGAGCTGCCCGGCGACTGGGAGCGCTACCTGGCGCAGCTCAGCAAGAAGGACCGCCACGAGCTGCGGCGCAAGATGCGCCGGCTCGATGCCGCCGGGCAGGTGCGCTGGTACGGCATTGCCGACGCCGGCGACCTGCCGGCCGCGCTCGACGATTTCCTGCGCCTGCACCGCGCCAGCCGCTCGGAGAAGGCCGTCTTTATGGACGCGCGGCGCGAGCGCTTCTTCCGCGCCTTGGCTGACACGTTTTTCGGCAGCCAGACCATGCGCCTCTACTTCCTTGAGCTCGACGGCCGGCGGGTCGCCGCGACCATCTGCTTCGACCACCGCGACGAAACCTGGCTCTACAACAGCGGCTACGACCCGCGGTACGGGGCGCTGAGCGTGGGACTCGTGCTGAAGGCGCTCTGCCTCCAGGACGCTATCGCGCGCGGCAAGCGGTGCTTCGACTTCCTGCGCGGTAATGAGCGCTACAAATACGACCTCGGCGCGTCCGATAGGCTGGTCATGCGGCTGCGCGCGCGGCGCACTTAGCGCGGGGTGGAGGACAGGGCGGATGCACCGCGTAGCCATGATCAGTCTGCACACGTGCCCCCTCTCACAGCCCGGACGCGGCGATGCCGGAGGCATGAACGTCTACGTCCGCGAGCTGAGCCGCGAGCTGGGCCGCCGCGGGTTGGCCGTCGACGTGTACACCCGCTGGACCGACCGCGACGTCCCGCAGGTGGTCCAGTTCGGCGACAACGCGCGCGTCATCCACGTGCCGGCCGGCCGCATCGGCTCGCTGCCGAAGGCGGCCCTTTGGCCGCACCTGCCCGAGTTCGTCTACCACATCGACCGCTACGTCGCGGCGCGCGGCCTGGGCTACGGTCTCATCCACAGCCACTACTGGCTGAGCGGCTGGGCCGGCCTGCTGCTCAGCCGGCGCTGGCACGTGCCCCACGCGGCCATGTTCCACACCCTGGCCGAGCTGAAGCGCCGCGCCCGCCCGGAGGAGCGCGAGAGCCCCGAGCGTACGCGCGTCGAGCGCGAGGTCATCGCCTGCGCCGACGCCATCGTCGCCGCCAGCGCCCACGAGCGCACGCAGATGGTGTCGCTGTATGGCGCCGAGCCCCAGCGCGTCGACGTCGTCCCTTGCGGCGTCGACCTCGACCTCTTTCGTCCCGGCAGTCCCCAGCAGGCGCGCCGGCAGCTCGGCCTCGGCGACGAGCCAGTTGCGCTCTACGTTGGGCGTATCGAGCCGCTCAAGGGTCTCGACCTGCTGATTCGCACGCTACCGCTGCTGCCCAAGAGCGTGCGCAGCCGGGCACTCTTGCTCATCGTGGGCGGCGAGCGCGAGCCGGCCACGCCGAGCCACAACGGCCACATCGACGAGCGCACGCGCCTGGCCAACATGGCGCGCGAGCTGGGCGTCGCGGCCCAGGTGCGCTTCACGGGCGCGGTGCCACAGGCCGAGCTACTCTGGTACTACCGCGCGGCCGACGTCGCCGTCCTGCCGTCGTATTACGAGAGCTTCGGGCTGGCGGCCATCGAGGCCCTGGCGTGCGGGACACCGGTGGTAGCCTCGATGGTCGGCGGGCTGCTCACTACGGTGGCCGACGGCCAGAGCGGCTTCCTCGTCCCCTGGCGCTGCCCGCCGGCTTTCGCCGAGAAGATCGGCGCGCTGCTGACCGATCTCCCACTGCGGCAGCGGCTGGCCGGCAACGCTCGCGCGTCGGTCGCGGCGTTCGGCTGGCCCAGCGTTGCCGACCGTGTCCTGAGCGTCTATCGCCACCTCGCAGCTCTGCATATTCCGCAGGCGTGCCTCTGCCGTGCCGCCGCGCCTGCTATAATCAGCGCTAGGTAAGAGCTGGCGCCTTCCCTGGCAGAGCCTCATCTACCGAGCCAAGAGAGCCCGAAGCGGGCGAGCGTTCCTCGGCTTTCGTCGCACAAGGCTGAGGGGTCCCAAGGCGCGCAGGAGTGGGTCGGCACGGTTGGAGGGTCTTGCCGAGGGCACAGCGCAGAGACTGCGGGAGATGAATTATGTCTGGCCATAGTAAGTGGGCGCAGATCAAGCGCCAGAAGGCCGTCACCGACGTTCGCAAAGGCCAGCTTTTCACCAAGCTGGGGCGCGAGATCACCGTCGCGGCGCGCGAAGGCGGCGCCGACGCCGAGGCCAACTACCGGCTGCGGCTGGTGATCGAGCGCGCGCGCGAGCACAACATGCCTATGGACACCATTGAGCGAGCTATCAAGCGTGCCGCCGGCGGTGGCGAGGGCGCCGCGCTCGAGCAGGTGATGTACGAGGGCTATGGCCCGGGCGGCGCCGCTGTTCTGGTCGAGATCGCCACGGACAACCGCAACCGCACCGCGGCCGAGGTGCGCAACGTCTTCACCCGCGGCGGCGGCAACCTCGGCGAGGTGGGCTCGGTGTCCTGGCTCTTCGAGTCGCGCGGCGTCATCGCCGTCGAGCCACGTGGGCGGGCCTCCGACGACGTGGTGCTGCTGGCCATCGACGCCGGGGCACAGGACGTGCAGGTCACCGATGGAGCGGTCGAGGTCTACACCGACCCAAAGGAGCTCGCTCGCGTGCGTCGCGGGCTGGATGAGCAGGGCCTGGCCGTCGCCTCGGCCGAGATCACTATGGTGGCGAAGTCGACCATCCAGCTCGACGACCGTCAGCAAGAGGCCCTTGTGCGGCTGCTCGAGCGCCTCGAGGAGCTGGACGACGTGCAGCGGGTGCACACGAACGTCGAGTTCTCGGCCGACATGGTTGCCCAGATGGGTGCGCACTCATGAGTTATCGAGTGATGGGCCGTGGGTAGTGACTCGGTCTTCCTCCCCACTCCCCACTCAGCACTCATCACTCATCACTCGCTCAGGTGAGCGCCGGCAGGGTGGTGGTGTGCTGGTACTTGGCGTAGATCCCGGCACCGCGACGACCGGCTATGGCCTGGTGCACGCCTTCGGCGAGCGCCTGGCGGCCGTAGAGTTTGGCGTGCTGCGCACCGCCGCCGGCACACCGCTCCCGCAGCGGCTTCTGGCTCTGCACGGTGCGCTGTCCGACCTCCTGCGCCGGTCGCGCCCCGACTGCGTCGCCGTCGAGCTGCTCTTCCTGACGCGCAACGCGCGCACGGCGATGGCGGTCGGGCAGGCGCGCGGCGTGGTGCTCCTCGCCTGCGCTGAGGCCGGCCTACCGGTGGCCGAGTACAGCCCGCTGGCCGTGAAGAAGGCCGTCGGCTACGGACGTGGCCCAAAGGCTCAGGTCCAGGAGATGGTGCGCATCCTGCTGGCGCTCGACGCGCCGCCGCGGCCGGACGACGCCGCCGACGCCTTGGCCGTGGCCCTGTGCCACTGCCAGGCCGAGGCGGCCCGGCGCGCCCTCGCCGGCAGCCTGGCGCGCGCCGTGGGCGGCCCGAGCGCTGCGCACTAGTAGTCTGTCAAAAGTGCTCTGAGGGACTGTTATTCTGAGCCGGAGCGCAGCGGAGGCGAAGAATCCGTAGCTTCTTCGACGAACAGGTTGCGGATTCTTCGCTGCGCTGCTTTGAAAAAAGCTTTTCATCTGTGGGGGTGTCCCAACGGGACATGGAGGACTCAGAATGACAGTACCCCCTCAGCCTTGCTTTGACAGACCACTAGCCGTGTCGCCGATGGCCAGCGCGACGCGCCGGGTAGCCGGGCCGCGCCAGCCTCCGGGCGAGAGCGATGTTCATGTTGCTCGTCGATGCGCCGTGGAGCACCGGCGAGGATGAAAACGGGTTTCGGGAGGGCCTCACTCCCTCGGTCCTGCTTTCACGCGCGCGGGAGAGGGGGAGGGCGAGCCGGCGCGGAGGGAGAATCCGAAGAGGGCGAAGCCCCCTTCGAGCGATTCTCTTGGGGAGGCGCGGGGCCGCCCGCCGGGGCACCGGGGGTGAATGAAAAGCGGCGCCGCCGACGGGGGAGTGCAGAGGGGCTTCGCCCCTCTGCGTCCCAGTCCGGGAGGGGCGGGGCGCAGTAGCGCCGGCCGCAAGCTGTTTTCACCGGAGCGTGGCCAGCGTGGTGGTAGCGGCGGTCCAGGGGACGCTTGAGGAGCGCGGGCCGGGCTACGTCGTCGTCGCCATCGGCGGCTTGAGCCTGCGCCTCTTTGCGCCCAACTCGACGCTGGCGCACCTGGGTCCCATCGGCGCGCCCGTGCGGCTGCTCACGTACCTGCTGGTGCGCGAGGACGCGCTGGCGCTCTACGGCTTCGCCACGGCCGACGAGCGCGCCCTCTTCGAGCAGCTCCTGACCGTCTCCGGTGTCGGCCCGCGCGGCGCGCTGGCGCTGCTCTCGGCCATGGAGGTCGAGACGCTGCGGCAGGCCATCGTCGCCGGCGACACGACGCGGCTCACCCTGGTGCCAGGGATCGGCAAGAAGACGGCCGAGCGGCTGGCGCTGGAGCTGCGCGGGAAGCTCGGCCCGCGAGCCGTCGTCGCCGAGCCGCGCGACGAGATGGCCGCCGACGTGGCCGCGGCGCTGGCGACAATGGGCTTTACGCCACAGCAGGTCCAGCAGGCGCTGGATGCCGCGGCGTCGAGCCCGGCGACGACCCTGGAGCAGCGCATCCTGGCGGCGCTGGAGTTCCTCCGTAGGCTGGGGACGCGCGGTGCGCGGGGCTAGCCCACCTGCTCTCGTCGATCTCGCGTCCAGCCGGCGATCGCCCTCTGCTCGTCGGTGGCGTCCCAGTAGCTTTGCTCCGTCTGGTGCCAGGCGTAGCCGTAGGTCTCGTGGGGCAGCCTCTCCCACCAAGCGCCGCACGAGCGGCAACGACCCAAAAAGGCGTGCTTCGTCGCCGCGAGCTGCGTGACGCTGTCGGCGTTGGGCAAGCCGGGCTCATCCTCTTCGAGCGAGCGAACGAAGCGACGGCGAGCACACTGGCAGGACATGGCCCCCTCCTCAGGTATGGCCGCGCTCGTCGCCGGATGGCGAGCGCCGATGCCTCGGCTCGCCGCTGACGCGGCCCGCACGCATGCTGTCGAGTTGGCCGCACGCGGGCGCGAGCGGCCCGCCTCACGACACGGCCGGCGGGGCCGCGCCCTCGGCTGGCGGCGCGCCCGTAGCGGTCACCGTCCGGATCATAGGATGGGGCGCGGTGTGGACGACCAGCTCGAAGACGTCGGGCCGCCCATAGTGCCCCGCGACGTCGAGCATCCACTTCGGGCCGCGCAGCTCCCGCGGGTCGACGTCGGCGTAGATAACCTCCTCCTTCATGCGCACCGGGCCGGCGACAATCTTCCCTTGCGGGTCGACGATGGCGCTATCGCCGACGTTGATCCACTCGCGCGCGTTGGCGTAGTACTTGGCCTTGAAGGCATAGCGGTCGGGAATGTCATCGAGCCGCATGGCCATGCAGCAGCCCACGACGTACATGCGGCCCTCCTTGGCGACGTGCCGCAGCGTCGAAAGCCACGGCTCGCCGCGGTCCCACGTCGCGGCGACGTAGAGCTGCACGCCCCAGGCGTAGAGGGCGTAGCGCGCCAGCGGCATGTAGTTCTCCCAGCAGATCAGCCCGCTGATGCGGCCCAGCGGCGTGTCGTACACCTGGAGCGTACTGCCGTCGCCCTGCGCCCAGACCAAACGCTCGCCGCCCGTCGGCACCAGCTTGCGGTGCTTGCCCATGAGGTGCCCGTCGGGGTCGATGTACAGCAGCGTGTTGTACAGCGTGGCGTTGCTGGCCTCCGCGTTGCGCTCGCTGACGCCGATGACGACGTAGGCTCCGGCCCGCCGCGCGGCCTCGCCGAGTCGCTCGGTGGCGGCGCTGGGGATCGTGACCGCGTTGGCTAGCAGCGCCGCGTAGAGCTCGCTCAGCGTGCCCTCGTCGCCCGGCGGAACGGCCCACACCCAGTCAGGATAGGCCGGGATGAACGACTCGGGGAAGGCGATCAGCCGCGCGCCCTGCGCCCCGGCCTCGGCGATGAGCGCGCAAGCCTTCTCGACCGTCGCCGCGCGGTCGAGGAATACCGGCGCCGCCTGCACCGCCGCGATGCGGAAGCTGCCGTCCGCGTCGGCCATTGGCGTCCTCCCTGCGTGCTGACCAGCCATTGTACGGCGCCGCGTGGCCGCCGGTCAGCGGGCCGGCTCGTCGGCGTCGCCGGCCGGCGTCAGGTCGGCCCAGAGCTCGCCGAAGTCCAGCGCCGCCGGCCGCCGCGCCGCCAGCAGCGGCGCGTGGTCAGGCGTGAGCAGCGGCACCGGCAGCGTGCCGGCCCGCGCGCGGGCGAGCAGGTCGGCCTGGGGCTCCGCCGCGCCACGAAAGCCGCTGAGGGTCGCTGGCGCGCCGCCGGCCGCCAGACCCAGCACCAGGAAGCCGCCGAGGCCGTCCTCGCGCACCAGATAGCGC
>JACQUS010000128.1 GCA_016210125.1 Chloroflexota bacterium
ACGACGCATAGCTGCCAACCGCTCATCGTCGTGAGCGGACCCATCGCCCGCGCCATCGGCATGAACGCCGCCGAGGGCGTCTTCGGCGCCGGCAACCGCGCCAACGGCACCATCGGCCGGGCCATCAGCCTGGTGCGCTGGAACCTCGGCGGGGCTGTGCCGGGCGGAGTCGACCGCGGCACCCTCAGCCATCCCGGCCGCTGGAGCTACTGCATCGCCGAGTCCGACGAGTCGCCCTGGCCGCCGCTGCACGCCGACTTCGGCTTACCAGTTGAGGCCAGCGCCGTGACGGTCTTCGCCGCCGAGCCACCGCACAACGTCCTGGCCTACGGCGACGTGCGCGAGGTACTGCACACGTTCGCCACGACGATGGCCATCACCGGCAGCAACCACGCCTCGAGCCTGGGCGAGACGATGGTCGTCCTGAACCCGTACATCGCGCGCCTGTTCGCCGAGGCCGGGTGGAGCAAGCGCGATGTCCGGATGGCCCTCTGGGAGCAGGCCCGCCAGCCGGTGCGGCGCATCCGCGCCTGCGGGCCGCTCGTCCGCGATCTCATCTGGCGCCACTGGCCGCCGTGGATGAAGGCCCTGGGCGACGACGACCTGGTGCCGCTGGTCGAGCGCCTGGAGCAGATCCACGTCGTCGTGACCGGGGGGAAGACGTACTTCTGCGCCTGGGTGCCCGGCTGGGGCAAGCAGGGCGGCTTCGCCGTCTGCCGGCCGGTCCACCCGGCGGCTGCCGTGGGATGATCGCGCGATGGCATCGGTGGCTGGCGGGCAGTGGACGCAAGCGCTGCGAACCCGCCTGGCGGCCAGGCGTACCGAGGAGGAACGACGATGACCCCCGAGGAGGCCGCGGCGCTGCTGCGCCGCACCATCGTCGCCGAGCACGGCGAGGCACGAGCCGAGGAGCTGGCGGCGACGATTAAGGCCACGGCCGAAGCCATGGCGCTGGTGATGAGCGAGCCCATCGACCTCGCCGACGAGGACCCGGACTTCGCCCGCCCGCTGCCGTGAGGCGCGCGGCGCGCGCCGCGAAGAAGCAGGTCCGCCGAGCGCTTTGCCCCTCTACGTACGTTCCCCACGCGGCGGGAGGCGGAGCCGCCGCCGCGCGACCTACGCGCACAGGAGCACGACGATGGCCGAGACCGCCACGGCGCTCTACGAGCTGACGGCCACCGCGGCGCTGGCGCAGATGCGCGCCGGCGCGCTCTCGCCGGTCGCCCTCGTCGAGGCGCTGCTGGAGCGCAGCGCCTCGCGCGAGCCCGAGATCCAGGCCTGGGTGCGCGTCGACGCCGACGGCGCCCGCGCCGCCGCCGGCGAGTCCGAGCGCGCGTATCGCGAGGGCCGCGCCGGGCCTCTCGCCGGCCTGCCGGTTGGCGTGAAGGACATCTTCTTCACCCGCGGTCTGCCGACGAGCGCCACCTTCGCGCCCTTTCGCGACCTTCAGCCGGACATCGAGTCTACGGCCGTCGCGCGGCTACGCGCTGCCGGAGCGATCATCCTCGGCAAGACCGAGACTACGCAGTTCGCGGCCTTCGATCCGACGCGCACGCGCAACCCCTGGAGCATGGAGCGCACGCCGGGCGGCTCGTCGTCCGGATCGGCGGCAGCCGTGGCCGATCGCATGGTGCCGGCGGCGCTGGGCTCGCAGACCGTCGGCTCGACGCTCCGGCCGGCCGCGTACTGCGGCGTCGTCGGCTTCAAGCCCAGCTACGGGCGCATCAGCCGCTTCGGCATCATTCCGCTAGCCTTCACGCTCGACCATCCCGGCATCATCGCCCGCTGCGTGGCCGACGCGGCGCTGCTCTACGGGACCATAGCCGGGCCGGACCCGCGCGACCTCACAACGCTGCGCCGCCGCCGTCCGACGCTGCGCGCCAAGCCCGATGGCGCGCCGCCAGCGCTCGTGCTGCTGGAGGACTTCCTGCCGCTCGCGACGCTCAGCGTGTCCGACCACCTCCTGGCGACCGTCGACCGCCTGGCGGCGGCCGGGTCGCGCGTCCGCGGCGCGCGGCTACCAATGTCGTTCGAGGTGCTCCGAGCGGCGCTGCACCTCATCGTTCAGGTTGAGGCCGTCGGGGCACACGCGCGGTTGCTGCCGCGCTATCGCGAGCACTACGGCCCGCTCCTCCGCGGCTTTCTGGAGGTCGGCCGCGGCGTGCCCGGCCAGGCCTACATCCATGCCCAGCGCGTGCGCCGGCGCGCGCGCGAGCGGATGCACACGCTGCTGCGCGGCAGCGAGGTGGTCGCCATGCCCACGGCGTCGAGCGTCGCCCCCGAGCGGAGCACGACCGGCGACAATGCCTTTCAGGGGCCGTGGTCGCTACTGGGCTGGCCGAGCATCTCGATTCCGAGCGGGCTGGACGCCGACGGGCTGCCCGTCGGCCTACAGCTCGCCGCTCCGCCGTACCAAGAGGCTCGCCTGCTACGCGCAGCGCAGTGGTGCGAGCAGCGCCTGGGCACGCTGTGCCCGCCGTCCGGAACGTAGTGCCGCCTGACGCCTGGCGCTCGTGCCCAAGCCAACAGCCCGCGCTTTGGCCATGCCGTCCAATGCCGGCGGCCGAGCGCGCCCGTATCATGGCCACTCACGCCGCACGCGCGAAGCATGCTTGACTGTGGGCTTGCAGACTGCTAGGCTGGCGCCGCGCATCATCACAAAGCAGCAGGAGGAGAGCAGCCATGAAGCGTACCCTGGCACTGGCCGCGATGGTGCTCCTGGTCCTCGTCGTCGCCTGCGGCGGCGGGGCGCCGCAGCCGGCCGCCCCGGCGGCCAAGCCGGCCGAGCCGGCCAAGCCCGCCGCAGCAGCGCCGGCACCGGCGGCCCAGCCCGCCAAGCCCGCCGCGCAGCCGGCCAAGCCGGCCGCGCCGGCGGCCCAGCCGGCCAAGCCGGCCGCGCAGATGAAGAAGATGACGATCGCTACGGGCATCGACGCCGCGTTCGCGCACTTCGTCGTCGCCGCGAAGAAGGGCTTCATGGAGAAGTACGGCGTCCAGGCCGACTACAAGCCCTTCGACGACGGCAACGTCGCCCTCGACGCGCTGCTCACCGGCAACTCGGACATGGGCGGCACGAGCGAGTTCGGCGGCATCGTG
>JACQUS010000003.1 GCA_016210125.1 Chloroflexota bacterium
GCGCCAGAGTCGCGGGCCGCGCCCCACCGGGCGCGGCCCTCAGCGACTTCGGCTCACCGCCTGCCACCGTACGCGCTGCTGGCGACGTTGATCAACTGCTGCCAGTGCTGGCGATGCAGAGTAATCTTGAAGCGCTTCTTCCTGAATCCCTGGACCTCCTCGCCGGCCGCACGGCTGAGCATATTCTCCAGGAGGTCCTGCTCGTTGTCGGTCAGGGTCTCGGCGAAGGCCATGAGCTTTGCATTCAGCGATTCCACGTCCTGCGGGGTGATCTCCGCGACCTGCTCGTCAGCTTCCTCTGGGCTTGCCATGATGCGTTCCCTCCTGTTGCAGTGTGGCTAAACCACTTGCCCTTCTTTTCGCTCAGCCAAGATGTCGCACGCGATAGCTCCTCCTCTCGCGGAAGCCCTAGTGGTGGCCGTGCCGACCGCGGCACCGCGTTCTAGCAGGCTTCCTCGCGGCTTTGGCGATCTGCGTTAGGCCCGGGGTCAACGGCATCCAGCTGTAGCCCTGCACGTCGTCCTCGTCTCCGGAGGTGGCACGCTCCACCAGATCGAGAAAAAGCGCCTCCTCGGCGGGAGGCAGCGTCTCGGCAAATGCAGTCAGCTTCCTGTCAAGCGACTCTACGTCCTGAGCTGTGACCTCGATCGTCTCATCGGGTGCCATACCTTCCCTCCTGCTCGCGCGCTCAGCGCGCGCCATCGCCGACGGGCCGACGATCCGCGTGCGCCGCGGGTAAGAGCGCTCCGGTCCCGCGTACGCCCACGGCTGCCGTGAACGGTGGCCCACCGCTCGCTCGCGGCACAGCACTAATGTCGGTGACCGTGATGACGCCCAGGTCGCTGCTGCCGCGGACGGACGAAAACCGTCTTGAGGCCCAGCGTGCCGATGGGTCCGGGGGTGTGGGGTCGTGCACAGTACCCCTGCACGTCGCCCTCGCCCCCGGAGACGGCGCGGTCGACCAGCGCGAGGAGAATCGTCTGCTCGCCGTCCGGCAGCGTCTCAGCGAAGGCGATCAGCTTGGTCTCGAGCGCGTCGACGTCCTGCTCGGTGATCTCGGCGGTCTCCTCGTCTGCCATTGCCAGCCTCCTGTCATGTGTTGGCATACGCCACCGATGCCACGCTGCAAGTGCTGTGCAACCTGTCGTGACCTTGCTGCGCATCCGCCCGCGGCGCGGGCGCATTGCGCTTCCCTCGAAGCGCGGTGGCTACTCCACGCCGAACATGTTGCGCAGCCCGTGCTTCAGACCGCTTCGCCCTCTTCCGAAGAGCGTGTCACGGGTGTGGCCACCGGCGAAGCGGTGACCGATGCGCCAGCGCCTGCCGTAGCCCTGCACCTCGCCCGCCTCCCCGGACAGGGCGCGCTCGATGAGCTCTTCCAGAAGCATCTGCTCACCGGCCGGCAGCGTCTCCGCGAAGGCAATCAGCTTGGTCTCCAGCGAGTCGATATCCTGCGCGGTGATCTCGACAGTGTCCTCGCCTGCCATCTCGATTCCCTTTCGCCGAGGCGCGGTCGCGAGCGCCCTCCGCGCCTCGTCTCGGCCGCGGCGTCCCGACCCGCCTAGCGCGTGCGCTTCTTGACCGCGGTATACCCGGTGCTGATGCCGATCGTCGCGACGCCGATGCCGATGCGCCGCCACTTCTTCTTCCAGCCGAACCCCTGGACGTCGGCCTCGCCCCCGGAGACGGCGCGATCGACCAGGTCGAGCAGGACCGCCTGCTCGCCGTCGGGCAGCGTCTGGGCGAAGGCGAGCAGCTTCTTGTCGAGCGACTCCACGTCCTCTGCCGTGACCTCGATGTCCTCATCCGGCGCCATGCGCATCCCTCCTTCTGCTGATTCACCTGAGTGCCGCGCTACCAGCGTAGCGCCACCTCCCTCCGGCGGTCTGCTCGCCGCGAAACAGTCCGGCCGTAAAAAGCGTTACACGGCCCGGGAGCCGTGGTGCGCGTCGGCCTACGGTGACCTGTTAGGAGCGCTGGCTGGCGACCTTCGTCTGAGCATGAGAATGAATACGAACAAGCCGACGGCAAAAAAAGGCACGCCGAACGCGAAAAGCCAGACATACGTGGGCACCGGGCCGCCAGAATCGCGACTGAGAAACGCGAAGCCAGGATCCGTGGGGTCGTAGGTGACGGTAACGACGGCGTTCGCGGGATACCGCTCTGCCGTTCGCTGCGCGCCGACGCGGTCCGACGAACCGGAGCGCTCGACGTCCGGGTAGAGGCGCCGACTGCGGTAGCTTGTGCCGCGCACCTCGTAGCGGTATACCACGACCGGCATGTAGGTCAGATCGCCCGATTCTCTATCCCGCCTCGACTCGACGCCCGATTCCACGACGACGCCAGGGGTCGTCGGCCATGTCTTGCTGGCCTCGAGAACGCTGAGCTGCCAGGCGGCCAAGGCCCACACGCCGAGCCCGGCGAGCAGGAAGGCCGGGCCGATGAGAAACGCGCACCCTTGAGCGATGCAGCCCGTCGCCCCCTCGCTGCGACGCTGGGCACGGGTGCCCTCGTCGCCCGACAGGCCCGTGGTCACGGCGGCGCCCGCGATCGAGCCGCCGTCGACCGCTACCGACGCGCCGCACTGCGGGCAGCGGACGGTCGGCCGCCCGAAGCCCGGCGGGATGCGGATGAGCAGGCCGCAGGAGCACGTGACGTCGCGATAGCCGGCAGCGCCTCGGAGGGTGGCGCGGGCGGCGCGGTAGCTCGCAACGTCCGGCTGGGCCGGCGCGGATGCCGCGGCCTCGACGCCGGCCACGAGGGCCGCAGCGTCCGTGCCGGCCTCGGCAGGGGCGACAAAGGCCGCCGCCCCGACGGTCGCCGCACGCGCGGCCGGCCCTGCTGCCGCGCGCACGCTGGCCGGGAGCACGGACCCACCGCGCACTGTCGCGTTGTAGGCGCGCTCGTAGTCAGCGTACCCTGCTCCGCCCCCCATACCCCGCAGGATGGCGATGCGGCGCTCCGTCGGCGGGTGGGTCGAGAACAGCGCGGCGAGCCAGCCTACGCCAGTGCCGCTTTGGAGCGGATTGACGATGCACAGCGGCGCGGTCGCGCCGTTCACTTGCAGGCGCGCGGGCGCCTGCGCGATCTTCTCCAGCGCGCTGGCCAGCCCAGCGGGATAGCGCGTCAGCAGCGCCGCCGTCGCGTCGGCGAGGTACTCGCGCTGGCGCGAGGCGGCCAGGTAGAGCAGGCGCGCGGCGAGCGGGACGAAGATCGCGATCAGTATGGCCACCAGCACGAAGACGCCCCCGCCCCCTTCCTTGCCGGACCGCGAGCGTGACCGCGACGAGGAGCGTGCCATGCCCCCGGCGAAATCCGCGAGCATCAGGATGGCCCCGAGGAGCGAGGCGGCCATAGTCATGAACAGGATGTCGCGGTTCTGGACGTGGGCCATCTCGTGGCCCATCACGCCCTGAAGCTCGTCGCGATTGAGGCGGGCGAGCAGACCCTGCGTGATCGCCACCTTGGCGCTGCCGGGCGACCGGCCCGCGGCGAAGGCGTTGGGCGCCGGGTCGTCGATCAGGTAGACCCGCGGCTTCGGCAAGCCGGCCGCAATGGCCATCTCCTCGACGACGTTGTCGAGCTGCGGGTGGTCGGCGTGCTCAATGCGTCGGGCGCCGGCCGAGGCCAGCACCATGCGGTCGCCGCCGAGCCACGCAAAGAGGGTCAGCACCAGCCCGAGGCCAAGGCCGGTGATCCCGCCGAACTGCCCCAAGCCGGGCTCCCACGCCTCGGCCAGGGCGAACCCGGACCCGCCGAGCAGGAGCACCAGCCCGAGCACAAGGGCGAAGGACCAGCGCCGGTTGTGCGCGATGGCTTCGTACATGGCCTATCAGGCGAACCGGACCTGCGGCACCTCGCGCTCGCCAGCCTCCTCGATCTCGAAGAACTCCGCGCGCCGGAAGCCGCCGATCGCCGCCACGACGTTCGATGGCACAGACTCGATCCGCGTGTTCAGCGCCATGACCTGATCGGTGTAGAACTGCCGCGCGAACCCGATGCGATTCTCCGTGCCCGCCAGCTCTTCTTGGAGCGCCAGGAAGTTGGTGTTGGCCTTGAGCTCGGGGTAGGCCTCGGCCACCGCGAACAGCCCGCCGAGCGCGCGGGTCAGCAGGCCCTCGGCTCGCCCGGCCTCAGCGGCGCCGCGCGCCTCGACAGCCCGCTGCCGCGCCAGGGTCACCTGCTCGAACGTGCCACGCTCGTGCGCTGCGTAGCCCTGCACCGTGGCCACGAGATTCGGAATAAGGTCGTGCCGCCGCTTGAGCTGCACGTCGATCTGGCTCCAGGCGTTCCGCACCTGCATACGGAGCTGAATCAGGCCGTTGTACGTGAGCACGAACCACAGCAGCAGCACGACGCCGACCGCGATGGGCACCGCGTAGGGACCTGCAATGGGTCCGACGAAGGGGATCTCCGTCATGCGCCAGCCTCCTTCCCTCCCGCGAGCGATGTCAAGAACGCGACGAGGGGACTGGTCTCCTTCCCGGCGATCTGCACTCGCTCGACCTCGCCGTGGTCGAACCACACCCCATGCCCGACCGGACAGACATCGAGCACTACGTCTGCGGAGGTCGCTTCGGCCCCGGCGATGCGCGCCGGCGCGAGGGGGCGATTGCAGCGGGGACAGAAAGGATCGCGTGGCCCCGGACGCGTGGGAGGCGGCCCGGTGGCCGCCACCGCTAGGCCGGCACCACCGCCTGCGAGGAGCCCCAGCTCGGATTGGTCGAGCCAGAGCCCGCACCGGTCACAGAAATCGATCTCCACGTCGCCGAGCACCGCCGCCGGCATCGGCGCATCGCAGCGGGGGCAGGCCATGGCGGCGGATCGCGATCTGCCCACTGTCGGCCCCTTGCGCCAGGGTCGCCAGCTCGATCCGGGAATCACCCCGGGGTGTCCACGCCTGCCGCACCGGCCGGCGCTTGTCGTAGGCGTACACGACGACGAGCGCACGAGCGGTGGCCTGTAGTGTAGCACGGGCGCGGTGCGCTGCATACACAGGCGCCCGGCAAGATTCTGTATTCGCGCGCGACGGATTTGGCGACCCGCCCGGGATTGCCCCAGAATTGCGCGGCCGCCGAAGGGGGCGATCGCCGTGGTGCGGGCGTTCCGCTCAACGTGCCGGTGCGCAGCGAGGCTCCGCCGGTGGGCGGCCCCCGCGGCGACGCCGGGCGCTATGTGGTGGCGATGCTACTGCCGGAGCGGCTCATCGCCGCGCGCCTGATCGAGCGCTTCAATCGAGAGGACAACAAGAGGAGATGCGGCCGCAGCGCCTCAAGCGAGAGGACAGCAGAGGACATGCGGCCGCAGCGCCTCAAGCGAGAGGACAGCAGAGGACAGCAAAGGAGATGCGGCCGCTTCGCCGTGCTAGTGGAGGTCGAAGGCCGTCCGGAGGTGGCGCACCTGGCCAACTTCGGTCGCCTCCGCGGGCGGATGATCCGCGGCTTCCTAAGCGGCAAGGTGTCAGAATGTGTGCCTATGCTTCCTCCTCTTCGCGCGGTTTCCGCGGAAGCCACTCAGGGTGCTGGGGCTCACCCTCGGGGCTCAGGGTCATCAGCTCCGAGTCACCGTGGTCCCAGTAGCCGGCGGCGCCCCGCTCGCCCTGGCCCCACTCCATCTGGCCACGGACGGGCGCGTCGCCCCGTGCGCCCTCCGGGCTCGACACCGGGTACACGCCCGATCGCCCGACCACGTCGACGCGGCCCTTGCCGTCGCCCGGCACGCCGCGGTCGCCCTTCGTCTTCGTCGCCGGCGCGCTCGGCTTGCGTCGCCGCCTGGCAGCCATCACAGCGCCTCCCTCGTTGGCGGAATGGTACCCGCGCAGTCGGTCGACGGCTGGCGACCCCTCATTGAGAA
>JACQUS010000123.1 GCA_016210125.1 Chloroflexota bacterium
GGCTACGACGAGCAGCGCGCCGTGGCGGTGGGCGACCTCGGCAGCCAGGGCCGGGCGGTCGACGCAGCCGAGGAAGTTGGGCTGCTGGACGACGACGCAGGCGGTCTGGTCGTCGACGGCCTCGGCCAGCCAGGCGGCGTCGATGCGGCCATCAGAGGGATCGCTGAGTGGCGGCTGGCGCACCTGGACGTCGAGCGCAGCGAGGTAGGTAGTGAGCACGCGCAGCCAGTCGGGGTGCAGCGTCGGTGCGACGGCGATAGCCGAGCGGCGGGTGACGCGCAGGGCCAGCAGAACGGCCTCGGCCAGGGCCGAGGCGCCGTCGTACATCGAGGCGTTGGCCACGTCCATCGCTAGGAGCTGGCAGACCATGGTCTGGAACTCGTAGGCCGCCTGGAGCGTGCCCTGGCTGACCTCCGGCTGGTAGGGCGTGTACGAGGTCAGGAACTCGCCGCGGCTGAGCAGTGGGGCCACCGCGGCGGGGATGTAGTGCCGGTAGGCCCCGGCGCCGAGGAAGCACGCGTACTCGGTCAGGTTGGCGTTGCGCGCGGCCATCCCGGCGAGGAGGCGGGTGACCTCGATCTCGCTGAGCCCGGGCGGCAGGTCGAGCGGCGGCTGGCGCAGGTGCGCCGGGATGTCGCGGAAGAGCTCGGCCGGCGCGGCGATGCCCAGCGTCGCCAGCATGGCCTGGCGATCGGCAGGTGTCGTTGGCTCGTAGTTCATGCGTCCCCCGTGGGCGGGTGCCCCGCCTCTCCTCGGAACCGGGGACACCCCAGACCCCAGCAGCGGGGCCGAACGCCCCCTCTGCTCTTGCTATGATGGCGCTGGCGGCTGGCGACGCGCAAGCCCAGAGCCGCGCTGCGGGCGCCAGGGCGATTCTCAGTTATACGGATTACGTCAGTATCCTTCCGCTACTGGCATGCTGAGCCGCAGCGGAGCGGAGGCGAAGCATCCGCAGCCTGTTAGCTCGTGCGCCAACGGGTCGCGGATGCTTCGCGCCCTGCGGGCGCTCGGCATGACAGAAAACGGAAGCATTCATACGGAATCGGTATTAGAGGAATGGGAGCGCCTGCTATGAACTTCCAGCTCACCGAGGAGCAGCGGCTACTCAAACAGACGGTGCGCGACATCGCCCAGAAGGAGATCAAGCCCCGCGCCGCCGAGGTCGAGGCCAGCGGCGAGTTCCCTTGGGCGAACATGCGCGCCCTGGCCCGCGCCGGCGTCGTCGGGCTAACCATCCCCGTGGAGTTCGAGGGCCAGGGCGGCACGCTCTTCGACGCCGTGCTGGCCCTCGACGAGGTCGCTCAGGCCTGCTACGTGACGGCGATGGCCTTGCTGGGCGAGATCGGCGTGCAGAGTCAGGTCATCGCCCACTACGCCTCGCCGGCCCAAAAGGAGCGCATCCTGCCCCGCGTGGCGCGCGGCGAGTGGATGCTGGCCATCTGCATGACCGAGCCCGACCACGGCTCCGACGTCGGCAGCCTGCGCACCAACGCCGTGCGCGACGGCGACCACTACGTCGTCAGCGGCCGCAAGATGCTCATCAGCCGCGCGGACGTGGCCGAGGTCTTCGTCACCTACACGCGCTTCGACGGCGTGCCCGGCCACAAGGGCGTTGGGGCCATGCTCATCGACCGTGGCACGCCAGGCCTCGAGGTGACCGAGCGCTACGCCACGCTCGGCGGCGAGTATCTCTTTGGCGTGGCCTTCGAAGGCTGCCGCGTGCCGGCCGACCACGTGCTGGTCAAAGAGGACGGCTTCAAGAAGATGATGAGCGCCTTCAACGGCCAGCGCTGCCTGAACGCGGCAATCACCCTCGGCCAGGCGCAGGCGGCCTTCGACGAGGCCTTACGCTACGCCCAGGACCGCAAGCAGTTCGGCCAGCCCATCGCCAGCTTCCAGGGCCTCCAATGGATGCTGGCCGACATGGCCATCGAGCTAGACGCCGCGCGCCTGCTCATCTACCGCGCCGCGGCCAATGCGACCAGCGGCTTCCCCAGCGTCGTCGAGGCGGCCATGGCTAAGACGTTCTCCAACGAGATGGCCATTCGCGTCACCAACCAGGCGCTCCAGATCTTCGGCGGCTACGGCTACCTCAAGGCCTTCCCGGTCGAGCGCTATCTGCGCGGCGCGCGCTTCGGCGCGGTCGGCGGTGGGACGCCGCAGATCCAGCGCAATCTGATCGCCGCGCGGCTGCTCGGCCGGCGCTCGGCGGTGCGGGGCGAGTGAGGGCGTCGTGAGCTCCGAAGGGCATGCCCCCTTCCCGCGCGGGGAAGGTCGAGCTACCGCGATGTCGCGGCAGCTCTCGTCGGCATGCCCCCTTCCCGCGCGGGGAAGGTCGCCAGAGGTGACGCGCTGCGGCGAGGGGCCGGGCGGTTTAGGTTCCTTCCAGCGTCGTCAGGCGCAGCGGCGCGTAGGCCGGGTCGTAGGGGATGACCTGGTGTACCGCGCGTCCGGGCGTGGCCGTAGCCTCGTAGACGTGCATGAGCGTGCGCTCGGCGTTCGCCCAGCCAGCGAAGAGGCGCACGTGCCCGGCGCGCTGCGCGTCGCGCCAGGTCGGCAGGTTCAGGGCGTCGCCGGGCTGAAGGTCGTCCTTGGTGATCTCACGCGCCACCTGCGGCAGCGTGTCGGTCGTCTGGCGGCTGATGCCCCAGGCGCGGCTGAGGAAGGCCGAGCAGTCCAGGCCGTCCGACCCGTTGCCGCCCCAGCGGTAGGGCGTGCCGAGCATGCTCCGCGCGCGCGCCAGGATCGCCGCGCGCTCCGGCGAGGCGACGGGTGGTGGCGCGTCGGCCGACTGCTCCTGCCGCAGCCGCTGGGCGAAGCTGTGCAGTGCCGCCAGCGCCGCGGCATCCAGCGCGCCGAAGGGCCGGCGCAACGTGGCCGACGGGCTGGGCGAGCCGACGCTGAGCAGCGCGCGCTGGGTCAGAAGCTGCGTGGCAAGAGCGGGATTGAGCACCATCCTGCGCCACCTCGGAGCGCCGCACGGTCGCCACGCCGGGCAGCGTGCTATCCAGCACCATCGTGCCTGCTGGCCGCGCTGTGGTGCTATCGGGGAAGCCCCTAATGTGCCCCGCCTGATCTCCGGGTCCCCCTCTGTCGACGAGGTGGAATCCGTGCCACTGCCCGGGGACTCCTTGTGCGGTGTTCACCTCACTCCTCGCGCCCCTTCTCCGTATGCGGAGCGGAGTCTCGGGGGTGAGGTGACTCCTCGCCGGCGGGCGAACACGCACGTCTTCGGCAGGGAATGCTATCCAGAGGTCGCCTCACGCGAGCGCCAAGAGCCCCCGAGCACGCCCCTGAGCACGGTTTGACAAGGCCCGCTGCGACGCGTAGCATATGGCGCGGTGAGGCCCGGCGCGCGTGACTGGTGCCAGACGCGACCGCGTCGCCGGCGGCCAGCCCGCCTCAGCACAGGCAGGAGAGAGCGCCATGAGCACCACGGCCGGCCCCCGACTAGAACACATCCCCGCGCCGCAGAACGACTACACCAACGAGCTGACCCAGGAGATCCGGCTCGACCCGGCCAGCACGGCGCTCGTCATCATCGACATGCAGTACGCCACCGGCAGCCGCACTGAGGGCCTGGGCAAGAAGCTGGCGCGCGAGGGCAAGGAGCACTTCGCCCGCGAGCGCTTCGAGCGCATCGAGCAGGTGGTCGTGCCCAATACCGAGCGCCTGCTGGCCTTCTTCCGCGGGCACCACCTGCCCGTCGTCTACGTTGTCATCGGCTCGACGCACCCTGACCTGCTGGACATGCCGCCGCATATGCGCAAGCTGGCCCGCGAGACGAACAACCGCGTCGGCACGCGCGAGAACGAGATCATCGACGAGCTGAAGCCGTTGCCGGGCGAGCTGGTCATCCGCAAGACGACCGTCTCGGCGTTCACCTCGACGGGCATCGACACCACCCTACGCGCCATGGGCGTCGACACCCTCCTCTTCACGGGCGTCTCGACCAACATGTGCGTCGACACGACGGCGCGCGACGCCGCCGACCGCGGCTACAAGTGCCTGCTCGTTGAGGACTGCTGTGGCGCGGCGAAGATGGCCTACCACGAGGCGGCCATCGTCACCTTCCAGCGTCTGTTCGGACGCGTCGCCTCGTGCGACGAGGTGATGGCCGAGCTATCCGCAGCGCTCGCCCGCCAGCCCGTGCCGGCGCGCTGATCACCCGCGCTCGATGTAGATCATCGTCGACACGGTCAGCAAGCGCTTTCGCGGCAAGCAGGCCGGCCAAGACGTGCTGGCCGTGGACGACGTGAGCCTGAGCGTCGACGACCGCGAGCTCCTCTGCCTGCTGGGGCCGTCGGGCTGCGGCAAGTCGACGCTGCTGGGCATCATCGCTGGGCTGGAGCAGCCCGACGCGGGCGAGGTCCGCTTCCTCGGCCAGCGGCAGACGAGAGGGCCACTGGCCGCGGTCGTCTGGCAAGAGTACGCGCTGATCCCCTGGCGCTCCACCCTCGACAACGTGGCCTTCGGGCTGGAGGCGCGCGGCGTGCCACGCGCCGAGCGCCTCCGCGTCGCCCGCGAGTGGCTCGACCTGGTCGGCGTGCGCTCGGTCGAGCCGGTGCTAATCCGTATGGCCACGAACCTCGGCGCCAGCAAGCCCCAGATCATGCTGCAGATCGTGCTGCCCGGCGCGCTGCCGGTCATGTTCGCCGGGCTGCGCCTGGCGCTCGGCCTGGCGCTGCTCGGCGACGTGGCCGCCGAGTTCGCCGCCTCGACCGACGGCATCGGCGCGCTGACATGGCTTTACTGGCAGGTCTACCAGATCGAAAACATGTACGCCTACCTGACGGTCATCGCCATCGTCGGTGCGCTCCTGACCTATGGCCTGGAGTGGCTGGGCAATAGCCTGATGCCCTGGAGCCGGCCGCTGCGCGGCGAGTAGGCCCGCGCACGTAGGTCACGCCGCCGGGACCGGCCTTGCACAGGCCCCTTGCGAGCCGCCCCCGTGCGCTCCACCAGCGGCGTCCGGACGCAGGCGCAGTGCGCCGACCGCAGCAGCGAGCGCCACGGCGCGCCTGCCACGTCGGCGTGGAGGCTCGCCTGTTGGGGCGGCGTCAGGGGGAGTTGGTCATCTCCCTGCGGGACGCCAGCGATGAATGAAATGTCGCGCGCGCGGCAGGGGAAGTGCAGAGGGGCTTCGCCCCTCTGCGTACC
>JACQUS010000126.1 GCA_016210125.1 Chloroflexota bacterium
CCCGCCTGCGGCGAGCATGGAGAAGACCTCCAATGGCCTTCAAGTTCTCGGGACGTCAATCCAGAGATCTGAGCACGACGGGCCGTCGTTATGGAGTAGGAATCGCGCGGACTTGCTACGAACCTCGCCCGAAGCTGCTGTGGCCGTGACTATATACTTGCCCTTTGGTAGCCTATATTCGGGCAGTCGCCAGTGATCCGCATGTATCCGTTCACGCCCCTTTCGCCCGAGTGTAGGCGGTGCTGGGCGAACGGCGTGAGCTGTGATGTGACTGTAATGTCCGGAGGGCGTGGCCCGTGCTAGGCTGTGGCCATGTTCGACCTGTCGACCGCCTCTCGCGAGGACCTGCTGGCGCAACTCGCCGTCTGCGTGCCGAAGCGCGTCACGGCGATGGAGTGGTCGACGACGTCCACGCGCTCGTCGCCGTCGATGTCGGCGCGCCAGGGGCGCGTCGTCCCATCGCGCCAGTCGGCGTTGGCGCTCGTCTTGCCGAAGTGCGTGACGACGGCCGAGTAGTCGGCGATCGACACGCGGCAGTCGCCGTTCGTGTCGCCAGCGAGGGCGACACCCGCTTCAGCGCCGGCACCGAGCAGCGGGTGGAGCCATCCGCTGCACGCTGCGGTTATGCGCTACGTTTGCTCACTTCTTCCCCGTTAGAGTCTCGACCGCCGCCCTGAAGAGCGCTGCGAAGGACTCGACAGTCGTGCTCCCGGGCTCCACGAGAAACACGGCCTCTTTCCACTGGTTTTCGTAGTTCGCCATTTCAACACCCTTGGGCGAGAGTCTCCGAGCCACGTCCTCGGGCAACTTGAAGAAAAAGGCGAGCGACTTGGATCCAATCCACTTGATGCCGAAGGCGTTGAAGAAGCCGTGTTTGAACCCGCAGTAGTGCTTGTTGAACTTTCGTTCAAGGGGCCAACCAGCCTGCCGCACGAAGGCTGCGGTTTGGTCAACGTAATTGAGGAAGTGCTGGACGCTCACCTTATTGTAATGAGCTTCGTAGAAGTCTCGACCGTATTCGGGGAGACCGCGTACAGGTCGTACCTTCGGAGGGACTTCTGGTTCGAGCCGATTCACCAGCAAGAACTCGTCCCCATCTGCGAGCCACCGCTTCACCTCGACGAGATCGACGGGATAGTTGATCTTACCGACCAAGGCAAGGGTGGACGGGTCAATCGAGGGAGCTATCACGATGATGCGAACTTCGTAATGCTCAAAGGCTATCTGGACATCGTCCGGTGGTTCGGGAGCCTCCAACCAGAGCGATTTGATCGAGTCGGGATTTGACTCGGCCCAGAAGGCATACTGCAGCACTTGCGGTAGGATCGCGGCATCAACGGGGACGTTCTTCATCTCCACTATGCAGACGTTCCCGTCGCTGTCCACGCCAACAATGTCGGGAATCCCGGGCTTCCTACCGCCACGGACTTGGCGTTTGAGAAGGTAGACGTCTTCCAGAAGCCCCTTTGTCTCGAACACAGCGCGCTCGAACTCCTCCTCCGACTTGAAGGGGGCTGAAAGGAAGTTTAGCGTGTCGCCAACCTTGCGTCTCCAGAACAAATTCACCATGGCCCCCCTGATCGTCTAGGCGGATGAGAGGAGTATACCACGCGCGGCGGCAGCTCGACCGACCCGCCCCCCGTTGCCAAGCGCCTCGGCAAGCACGTAGGATGGGCGCAGACGCGACCCGCACCGCGACGCCCGCGTAGGAGGCGACGATGGACACGCTGCGCACGACCGAGCAGACCTTCGAGGAGGCGCGCGCCGCCTACGAGCAGTGCGTGGCGGAGCGCCCCGTCCGCCCAGCGGCCACCGCCTCCGGCCTGCCAGTCGAGCTGCTCTACACGCCGGCCGACGCGCAGCACCTGGACTACACGCGCGACCTCGGCTTCCCAGGCGCGTATCCGTTCACCCGCGGCGTCCAGCCGACGATGTATCGCGGCCGGCTGTGGACCTTCCGCCAGTACTCCGGCCTGGCCACCGCCGAGGAGACCAACCGCCGCTACCGCTTCTTGCTTGAGCAGGGGCAGACCGGCCTCTCAGTCGCCCTCGACCTGCCGACGCAGTGCGGCTACGACTCCGACGACGAGCGCGCCCAAGACGAGGTCGGCCGCGTCGGCGTGGCCATCGACACCCTGGCCGACATGGAGCTGCTCTTCGAGGGCATCCCCCTCGACAAGATCAGCACCTCGTTCACCATCAATGGCACGGCAGCCGGCCTCCTGGCGATGTACGTCGCCGTCGGCGAGAAGCAGGGCGTGCCGAGCCAGCAGCTCACCGGCACCATCCAGAACGACATCCTGAAAGAGTACGTCGCTCGCGGGACGTGGATCTTCCCGCCCGAGGTCTCGCTGCGGCTGATCGTCGACAGCATCGAGTACTGCGCCCAGCACGTCCCGCGCTTCAACGCCATCTCGGTCGCCGGCGCGCACTTCCACGACGCCGGCAGCACCGCCGTCCAGGAGCTGGCCTTCACCATCGCCGACGCGATCACCTACGTGGAGCGCTGCCTCCACCGTGGCCTCGACATCGACTTCATCGGGCCGCAGATCAGCTTCTTCTTTTACACCCACTCCGACTTCTTCGAGGAGGTCGCCAAGTACCGCGCCGGCCGGCGACTCTGGGCGCGCATCATGCGCGAGCGCTTCGCGGCCAAGGACCCGCGCTCGATGCAGTTCCGCATCGGCCTGGTCTGCGGCGGGAGCACGCTGACGCCCGAGCAGCCGCTCAACAACGTCGTGCGCGTCGCCCTGCAGTGCCTGGCCTCGGTGCTCGGCGGCGTCCAGTCGATCTTCACCGCTGCGTGGGACGAGGCCTACGCCATCCCGACCGAGGAGTCGGCCGAGCTGGCGCTGCGCACGCAGCAGATCATCGCCTATGAGACCGGCGTGGCCAGCGTCGTCGACCCGCTCGGCGGCTCGTACTATCTTGAGGACCTGACCACGCGCATGGAGCAGGAGGCTGAGCGGCTCATCGCCTGGACCGAGGCGCAGGGCGGCATGGTGCACTGCATCCAGACGGGCCTCATCCAGCGCGAGATCGCCAACGAGGCCTACAAGCAGCAGCTCGCCGTCGAGCGCGGCGAGAAGGTCATCGTCGGCGTCAACCGCTTCCGCACGGACGACCGGCCGCAGGACCTCCAGCTCTACCGCATGGACCCGCAGATGGCCGAGCAGCAGATCGCCCGCCTGCGTCGCATCAAGGCCGAGCGTGACCAGGCCCGCGCGCGGCAGGCGCTGGACCGCCTGCGCCGCGCCGCCGAGGGCACGGAAAACCTGATGCCCTACCTGATCGACGCCGTGAAGGCGCAGTGCTCGATCGGCGAGATCTACGGCCTGCTGCGCGAGCTGTGGGGCGAGTTCCAGGAGCCGGTCGGCGTCTAGCCGGCGCGGCAGGGCGACGCGAAGCGCAGAGATACGGAGATAGGGCGACGCGGAGACACGGGGCAGGTGGTGGCCGTGTCCCCGCGTCCCCGCGTCCGTGCGTCCCCGTGTCCCCGCGTCTCCGCGTCCGATCCTCCCCTGCGCCGGGCCGGGGGTTAGGTCGCCCCCGTCCGCAGCAGGTGCGCCAGGCCGAAGCGCTCGGCAATGGCGCTGACGCGCTGCCAGGTGTCGTCCTCGACGGCGATGCCCTCCTGGCGGCGGCGCTGCTCGGTGCGGTACTCGATCTCGCCGGGGTAGAGGACCTCCGCGAAACCCTCGGCTGGCGGCGTCTCCTTCAGGTAGCGCACGAAGGCCGCCACGCTGGCCTTGAACTCGGCCGGCGGCTGGAAGGCGCCCGGATCGACCACGAGGATGAAGGCCCCGTCGTTGTGCCGGCCCTGCGGGTCGATGCCGAAGCCGAGGCCGGGCAGCAGCGCCGCCAGCGTCTCGACGGCGAACGACAGCGCGTAGCCCTTGTGCCCCTCCGGCCCGCCGAGCGGCAGCATGACGCCTCCCTCGACCTGCGCGTTGGGGTCGTCGGTCGGCCGGCCGTCTCTGTCGAGCAGCCAGCCGAAGGGGATGCGCTGCTTGCGCGCGCGGGCCACCAGCAGCTTGCCGCCGGCGACGGCGCTGGTAGCCATGTCGAGGAAGACCGGCCCTGGCAGGTCGCTGGGGAAGGCGATGGCCAGCGGGTTGGTGCCCAGGCGCGCCGCGCGGCCGCCGAAGGGCGCTACGTGCTTCGTGCCCTGGCCGGAGTCGCACATCATCAGTCCGATGAAGCCGGCCTGCGCGGCCTTGAGCGGGTAGTCGGCCAGGCGGCCCACGTGGCTCTGGTCGCGCACCGCGCCGACGGCCACGCGCACGTCGCGCGCCTTCTCGATCAGCCGCTCCATCGTCCACTCCGAGATGACCGGCCCGAAGCCCCACTGGCCGTCGACGAACAGCGTCGTCGGCGTCTCGGCGATGACGCGCGGGCGCGCGGCCGGCACGATGTGCCCCTTGGCGATGCGCTCGACATAGGTCGGCAGGCGCACGATGCCGTGCGAGTCGTGGCCGGCAAGGTTGGCGCCGACATTGTGGCTGGCGACGATGCGGGCGTGCTCCGGCGGCGTGCCCGCGGCCTGGTAGATTGCCGCCGCGAGCGCGTGCAGGTCGTCGGGCATGACGATGGGCATGGCTCCCCTCCGTGGCGGGCGGTGCGCCGATTATAGAGCACGTACTGCGCCTGGGCGCCACATGTGCTACGCTGCGAAGAGCGCCTATCGATCACGCGCTGCGCCGTGGCGCGAGGAGGCGCACGATGAGCGAGCCCTACCGCGGCGTCTACGTCATCATGGTCACGCCCTTCGACGCCCAGGGCCGGCTCGACGAGGACAGCCTGCGCCACCTGACCGAGTTCCTCATCCAGGCCGGCGCGCAGGGACTCGTGCCGCTCGGCATCATGGGCGAGGTGTTCAAGCTCTCCGACGCCGAGCGCCTGCGCGTTGCCAAGCTGGTCATCGACCAGGCGGCCGGGCGCGTGCCGGTGATCGTCGGCACGGCGCACTCGGGCACCGACGTGGCCATCTGGCTCAGCCGCGAGGCCGAGGCCACCGGGGCCGCCGGGCTGCTGCTCATGCCGCCGTACGTCATCAAGCCCGACGCCGAGGGCGTCGTCGAGTTCTACAAGACCGTCGGCGCGGCCGTGGGCATTCCCGTCTTCGTCCAGGACGAGCCGGCGACGACGGGCATCGCCATGCCCGCGCCGCTCATCGCGCGCATCCACCGCGAGGTGCCGCTGGCGCGCTACGGCAAGATCGAGGCCGCGCCGACGCCGCAGAAGATCAGCGCGCTGCGCGAGCTGGCCGGCTCGGGACTGACGCTCTTCGGCGGCCTGGGCGGGCTCTACTGCCTGGAGGAGCTGGAGCGCGGCGCCGACGGCGTCATGACCGGCTTCGCCTACCCGGAGATCCTGCGGCGCCTGTGGGACGCCTTCAGCATCGGGCAGGTCGACGCGGCGCGCGAGGTCTTCTATCGCTACCTGCCGCTCATCAAGCACGAGTTCCAGACCGGCATCGGCATCGCCATCCGCAAGGAGGTCTTCTACCTGCGCGGCGTCATCGCCAGCCCAACGATCCGCCAGCCCTCGCCACGCCTCGACCAGCGCACACGCGACCAGACGCGCCGGCTCATCGAGCTGCTGGAGCTGCCCCTGGGCCTGGCGACCGCCGTGTAGTCTGAGCACCGAGCGCTGGGACCTGCTTGGGGCCTCAAGAATCGTCGAAGGGCCGCCGCGCACCGGTGGCGATGACACGGGGTGCAGGGAGGGCCTCACCCCCTCGGTCCCCCTCTCCCACGCGCGGGAGAGGGGGAATCCAAAAGAGGGGGAATCCAAAGGGGGCTTTGCCCCCTTTCGGCCTCCCTCGTGGGGTGGGGCGGGGCAAGCCGAGGGGTATTTGCAGCGGATTTCTCCCCGCGGCGCGCGCGACCATCCGCGATGCAACGGGAGAGCCGACCGGCGCGAGGGGCATGAGGCAACCAGAACGGAGGCGTCAACGGGAGTGCTGAGACGGCTGCGCCTGATACCCGAAGATCACCGCTTCTTCGACCTCTTCAACCGCAGCGCGGAGAACGTGCTAGAGGGCGCGCGGGTGCTGCTTGATCTGCTGGCAAGCAGTACGGACATGGAGCGCAAGGCGCGCCACCTCAAGGACATCGAGCACACCGGCGACGAGCTCACGCACGAGATCTTCCGCGCGCTCAACCGCACCTTCGTTACGCCGCTCGACCGCGAGGACATCAGCCACCTAGCCTCCGCGCTGGACGACGTGATCGACTGGATCGAGGAGACGGCGCGGCGCATCCAGCTCTACCGCATCACCGAGACGACGCCCCTGGCACGCCAGCTCGGCCGCGTCATCCTCGACCAGGCGGAGCAGATCGCCAAGGCCGTACCGCTGCTAGAGACGCGCCGCTTCGCTGGCGACATGGAGCGGGCCATCAAGGAGGTTCATCGGCTGGAGAACGAGGCTGACGACCTGCTAGCCGAGGCCGTGGCCAGCCTCTACGACGGGGTGACGGAGGTGCCGCAGCTCATCCATGCCATCCGCTGGGGTGACGTGTACCAGTTCCTCGAGGACGCCACGGACAAGGCCGAGAACGTCGCTGTGATATTGGAGGGCATCAGCATTAAGTATGCCTGACGTCGATACCGCGCTGATGCTCCTGATTATCGTCGTCGCTCTGGGACTGATCTTCGACTTCATCAACGGCTTCCACGACACGGCCAATGCCATCGCCACCTCGGTCGCCACGCGGGTGCTCGCGCCGATGCACGCCGTGCTGATGGCCGCCGTGCTCAACTTCCTCGGCGCGCTCTCCGGGACGGCCGTAGCCTCGACCGTCGGCCGGGGCATCGTGCCACCCGAGCTGAGCACGCAGACGATGGTCATCGCCGCGCTGCTCTCAGCCATCACCTGGAACCTGCTCACCTGGTACGCCGGCCTGCCGTCCAGCTCCAGCCACGCGCTCATCTTCAGCATCGTCGGCGCCGGCGTGGCCAAGGGCGGCTGGGGCGCCATCCAGGTCCAGGGACTCGAGAAGACGTTCCAGGGCCTGGCGTTCTCGCCACTCCTCGGATTTCTCGGCGCGTTCCTCCTGATGGTGCTGCTCTTGAACTTGTTCGCCACGGCCTACCCTGGCGCGGTCACGCGCGTGTTTGGCCGCGCTCAGCTCCTCTCCGCCGCCTACATGGCCTTCTCGCACGGTTCGAACGACGCGCAGAAGACGATGGGCGTCATCACTATGGCGCTGGCCGGCTACTACGGATGGAGCGGGACGGCCTGGCAGGTGCCGCTCTGGGTGATCCTCGCCGCGGCGGTGGCCATGGCGCTCGGCACGGCGGCCGGTGGCTGGCGGATCATCCGCACTATGGGGCTGCGCGTCGTCCACCTACGGCCGATTCACGGCTTCGCCGCCGAGACCGCCGCGGCGACGGTTATCGAGCTGGCCAGCCGCGTGGGCATCCCCGTCTCGACGACGCACACCATCAGCTCCAGCATCCTCGGCGTGGGCGCGACGCGCCGACTCTCGGCCGTGCGCTGGGGCATCGCCGGGCAGATCCTTACGGCCTGGGTCTTCACCATTCCGGCCTGCTTCGGGCTGGCCTGGCTTATCCACACCGCGCTGCTGCTCCTCGGCGCGTGAGACGCGCGGCTTGACCGGCCATCGGGCCGGTCAAGCCGCGTCCTTTGCCGAAGCCGTCCACGCGGGCGGGCGGCCCCGCACCTCCCCACGAAGGATCCCCAAAGGGGGCTTCGCCCCCTCTGGACTCCCCGTCGCGTCCCGCGATGGTCGCCCGTCGGGGCGATGGACAGCGCACCTGAAGCTGCTAATGCCGGTGGGCGGCCCCACCCCTTCTCCCCAGGAGGATCCCTCAAAGGGGGCTTCGCCCCCTTGAACCCCCGGCCGTCCCGCCGCGCCATCCCCCTCTCCCGCGCGCGGGAGAGGGGGACCGAGGGGGTGAGGCCCTCCCCCGGCGTGCGGACGAGCAACGCTCGTCCCAACACAGCCCCGGCGGGCGAGCGCTGCCCTGCCGAGGGTGGTAGCATGGCCGGCAAGGCGCGGCGCGGGCGACGGGGCCACGCCGACCGCTGGCTGCGAGGGGGCACACCATGGGCCAATCACGGCTGCGCGTCAAGTTCACGTTTCCGCCCGACCTCATCACCGAGCCGGTCGTTTGGCGCCTCGGGCGCGAGTTCGAGGTAGTCACCAACATCCGCCGCGCCAACGTCGAGGAGAACCGCGGCTGGGTGATCCTCGAGCTGGACGGTGCGCCCAGCGAGATCGAGCGCGCGCTGGCCGCCGTGCAGTCGTGGGGCGTGCAGGTGGACCCGGTGGAGGGCGATCTCATTGCCGGGTAGACAACGGGAATGGCGGGGCGACCAGCTAGGCGAACACCTTGATGCTCTGGCTCTGCAGCAGACGGGCGATCGCCGCGGCCTCGGGCAGGTCGTCCAGGTTGACACCGCGGCTCACGCCGAGGAGCTCGACGCCAATGGGCCGCCCATCGTGGCCGTAGTCGACGCGGCGGGCGTGGTCGAGGTCCTCGCCGTAGGCGTATGGCACCTCGCGCAGCCAGATGTAGATAGCGTCGGCGTCGCGGTCGTACTCTAGCCGCACACCCGCTACCCTCATCTTGCTCTCTGCCACGATTGGGCCATGCGCAAGCGCGCGTGGCGTGTGTACGTCGGTCCCGGCTCCACCACCCACGCTCATCGAATCAGCGTATCAGCCATGGGGTGTCCAGCACCTGGCGCACCTTGCGCAGCAGCGCCTCGGGCCTGAACGGCTTCTGCAAGAGCTCCACGCCGGGGTCGAGCACGCCATGGTGCGCGATGGCGTTGTCGGTGTAGCCCGACATGTAGACCGCCGGTATTCCTGGCCGCCGCGCCGCAAGCCCTTCGGCCAGCGCCCGCCCACTCATGCCCGGCAGCACCACGTCGGTCAGCAGGAGGTCGATCGGCCCGTCATGCTGCTCGGCAATCGCCAGCGCCGCCGCGCCCTCCCGCACCTCCAGCACCGTGTACCCGTGGGCGACGAGCACGCGGCGCACCAGGTCACGCACCTGCGTGTCGTCCTCAACCAGCAGCACCGTCTCGGTCCCATCCTCGACGGACGGCGCCGGCGCCGCCGCCACCTCCGCCCCCGCGTCCCCGGCCACGCGCGGCAGGCAGATCTTGAACGTCGTTCCCAGCCCCGGCTCGCTGTAGACCCCGATCGTCCCCCCACTCCGGTCCACAACGCCATAGACCGTCGCCAGACCCAGCCCCGTGCCGCGGCCACGCTCCTTCGTCGTGAAGAAGGGCTCGAAGACGTGCGCCTGTATCTCGGGGGTCATGCCGGTCCCCGTGTCGGACACCACGAGCAGCACATGGGGACCTGGCTGGGCGCCGGGATGGCGGGAGGCGAAGCTTTCGTCCAGGTCCACGTTGGCCGTCTCGATCGTCAGCGTGCCGCCGTGGGGCATGGCGTCGCGCGCATTGACGGCCAGGTTCATGATGACCTGCTGCATCTGGCCGGGATCGGCGCGCACCGGACCGAGGTCGGGGGCCAGGTGCATCACCAGGGCGATGTCCTCGCCGATGGTGCGCCGCAGCAGGTTCTCCACGCCGGCCACGACGGCGTTGAGGTCGAGCGCCTGGGGTGCGACGACGTCCTGCCGGCTGAAGGCCAGGAGCTGCTTCGTCAGCGACGCGCCGCTCTCGCCGGCCTTCTTCATCACGGCGACGTACTCGCGCACCGGATCGGCCGCGTCGAGCCGCTGGAGCGCGAGCTCGCCGAAGCCGTTGACGACCGTGAGCAGGTTGTTGAAGTCGTGGGCGATGCCCCCGGCCAGCCGGCCGAGGGCCTCCATCTTCTGCGCCTGGAGGAATTGCTCTTCCAGGAGCTTGCGCTCCGTGAGGTCTTGCAGGATCCCGTACAGCCTAACGGGCTTGCCCTGCGCGTCGACCTCGATCTCAGCGCGGTTATGGGCCCGGCGCACGGTACCGTCGGGGCGAATGACGCGTGCCTCCCATTCGTAGGGTCGGCGCTGCTCTAGGCCGTGCTCAATGGTTCGCTGCACCAGAACGCGGTCGTCCGGATGGACGCAGGCAAGAAAGCTCCGGTAGCTCGGTGCGAACGTCGCCGGGTCGACACCGAAAGTGCGGTACATCTCATCGGACCAGCGCAGCTCGTCGCTGGCGAGGTCGCGCGACCAACTGCCGAGCTGGGCGATCTGCTGCGCCTGGCGGAGCAGGCGCTCGCTCTCGCGCAGGGCCTCCTCGGCCCACTTGCGCTCCGTGACCTCCCGCCAGAACCACACGCGGCCGTAGTACGTGCCGTCGGCACCCTTGACCGGCGCGGTGTAGCGCTCGAAGACGCGGCCGTCCTTCAAGCCGACCTCGTCCTGTCCCACTTCGTCCTCGCGGGCATAGAAAGCGTCGCTGCGCTCGCGAAACTCCTCAGGATTCAGGAGTACGGCAGCTCGTCTCTCGATCCACAGCTCACGCGGCATCGCCCGTACTTCCTCGGGCGGAAGGCCCCAGACTTGGGCGTAGCGACGGTTGCAGTAGATCAAACGTCGATCGGCGCTGACGACCACCAAGCCGTCAAGGCAGCACTCGCTCTGGCACTCCAGGAGCGTCTTCTGGAAGCGCAGCTCCTCGTCCTGGGCGATGGCCTCCAGGGCAAACGAGAGGTTCGTCGCCAGACGATCGAGGATGGCGACCTCTTCCTCGCCGAAGGCGTCTACTTCGGCGGAGCGTACGGTAAGCGCGCCGACGACCCGGCCGCTCGTGCGCAGGGGGAACGCGGCGCAGGAGCGATAGCCGCGCCGCAGAAGCTCGGCGCGCCATGGGGCCATGCGCTCGTCGTGCTCGACGTCGTTGATGATGGCGTGATCTTCAGTACGGACGGCCGTGCCCGTAACCCCGCGGCCTTCCGGCTCCTCGCGTGCGCTGATAGCCACCTCGAGGAATTGCTCCCCGGTTGCATCCCAGAAGACCGCAGGGCGGACGACGAGCGTCTGCGGGTCGACGAAGCCGACCCAGACCGTCCGGTACAGGCCGTGCTCGACAGCGACGCGGCACGCCTCGGCGAGCAGCACCTGGCGGTCACGCTGCCGGAGCATGACCTCGTTCGCAGCGCTCAGCCAGGTATAAAGCCGGCTCAGGCGGGAGAGCTTGAGCTCCGCTTCCTTTCGCCGTGTGATGTCCGACCACGAGCCCACCACCTCCTGCGGCGCGCCGCCCGCGTCACGCAGCAGCCGTAGCTCGTCGCGGATCCAGTGATAGCTACCATCCTTGTGCCGGAAGCGGTACTCACGAACGAGGTGGTCGTGCGCGAGCAGGTCCGCCTGCTTGGCCAGGGCCTCGGCCCGATCGTCTGCGTGAACGCGGTCGAGCCACCATCCCGGCGCGAGGGCCTCCTCGGCGTCGTAGCCAACCATGCGACGGACGTTGGGACTCACCCAGATCAAGAGAAAGGCGTCGCCGACGACCTTCAGAGCGAAGCACACGGTCGGGGAGGCGGACAGGACGCGCTCGATGAGCTGGGTTTCGGGGCCGCGGGGTCCTCGGCGCGACGCCGAGGACCCAAGCTGCCGGGTCACCGACTCGCCTTGCACCGCCGCTCACCCCCCCCCCCCCCCCCCCCCAACGGGGGGGTGACTACCCCGGGGCCTACCGGCCCCACAGCCAAGGCCCCGCGCCACAAGCAACGCCGCTGC
>JACQUS010000143.1 GCA_016210125.1 Chloroflexota bacterium
GCCGTTGCCCACGGCCTCGATCAGCACCTCCGGCCGCACGCCCGCTTTGACGCCCAGCACCATGGCCTCGCAGAGCGCCGCGACGTTCATCGCCGCGAGCATGTTGTTGACCACCTTGACGACGGCCCCGGCGCCGTTGCCGCCGCAGTGATAGATGTCCGTGCCCATCGCTGCCAGCACGTCGGCGGCCTCGTCGAGGGTCGCGCGGTCGCCGCCGACGAAGATGGCCCGCGTGCCGGCCACCGCCGCGGCGACCTGCCGCGAGACCGGCGCGTCGAGCATGCGCAGACCACGCTCGGCGACGCGCGCGGCGATGCGCCGCGACATGCTCGGGGCGATGGTGCTCATGTCGATGATGATGCTGCCGCGCCGTGCCCCCTCGGCCACGCCCTCCGGCCCGAGGATCGCCGCCTCGGAGTCGGCCGAGTTCGGCACCATGGTGATCGTCACGTCGGCGCCCGCGGCCGCGTCGGCCGCCGACGCCGTGGCCGCAGCGCCACGCGCCACCGCCGCCTGCGTGCGCTCGGGCACCAGGTCGTACACCGTGAGCGGGAAGCCCGCCTTGAGCAGATTGGTCGCCATCGGCCCGCCCATAGCCCCCAGGCCGACGAAGCCCACGCGCTGACGTGCTGCCATACCGCACCCCTCTCCGGATCGTCGTGCTGCCGCAGGATAGCACTGCCCGGCGGGCCGGTCAATCGCCGAGCCGCGCCTGGTTGCCCAGGCCCGACGGGGGCGGCTATAATGGCGCAGTGGCCCAGGTGCCCGGGCGCGGGCCTTCGAGGCAGCGCCGCACATCCGGGCGTCGCGGCCCCGGCTTCGCCGCCCTGACGGGGATGCACCAGGCCCTGAGCGGGCGAAGCCCCCTTTGCGACCTTCTGTGGAGCGGGGCAGGCCGTGGGCGGCCTCTGTTGAGCCTCGCGCACTATCGCACGTGGGAGGAAGCACGATGGCTATCGAGCGTGTGGGCGTCGTCGGCTGCGGGCAGATGGGCTCCGGCATTGCCGAGGTGTGCGCCCGCGCCGGCTACGACACGCTCGTGCACGAGATCAACGACGAGATCCTGGCGAAGGGCGTCGACCGCATCCGCGGGTCGCTCGAGCGCGGCGTCAAGGCCAGCAAGCTGAGCCGCGAGCAAGCCGACGAGGCGTTCGGGCGCATCCACGGCACGACGCACCTGGAGGACTTCGCCGACCGCGATCTCGTCATCGAGGCCGTGACCGAGAACCTGGACATCAAGCGCACGGTCCACCGCACGCTGGACGGCGTGTGCCGGCCGCACGCGATCTTGGCCACCAACACGTCCTCGCTGCCGATCATCGAGATGGCCGCGGTCACGCGGCGGCCGGCGCAGTTCCTCGGCATCCATTTCTTCATCCCCGCGCCGGTGATGCCCCTCGTCGAGCTGGTGCAGACGATCACCACGTCGGACGAGACGGTCGCCCAGGCGCGGGAGTTCGTGCGCACGATCGGCAAGCGGCCGATCCTGGCCAAGGACATCGCCGGCTTCATCGTCAATCGCCTGCTCGTGCCCTACCTGCTGTCGGCCATCCGCCTCCACGAGTCGGGGCTGGCCTCGCGCGAGGACATCGACGAAGGGGTAAAGCTCGGCCTCGGTCACCCGATGGGCCCGCTGGCGCTGTCGGACTACGTCGGCCTGGACACCCTCATGTACGTCGCCGACGTGCTGTACGACGAGTTCCGCGAGCCCCACTACGCTCCGCCGCCGCTGCTGCGCCGGATGGTGCAGGCCGGATATTATGGGCGCAAGAGCGGCAAGGGATTCTATGACTACGGCAAGTAGGTGCGGGCGGCCAGCGCATCGCCGTCGAACGGCGAGCGCCTCCTGACGCGGGGGGAGCCTGCCGGAGCAGTAGGGGCGAGGAAACCTCGCCCGTGTGCGGAGAGTGCAGAGGGGCTTCGCCGCTCTGCACTCCCAAACCTGGGGTGGGGCGGGGTAACCGCCGGCTGCAAGCCTTTTTCATAGGAGGGGTACGTGGCGTACGAGAACATCCTGGTCGAGCGCGAGGGCGCCGTCGCCATCGTGACGATCAACCGGCCGAAGGTGCTCAACGCGCTGAACACGGCGACGGTGACCGAGATCGAGGCGGTCTTCGACGAGCTCGACCACGACGCGAGCGTGCGGGCCATCATCGTCACCGGCGCGGGTGAGCGGTCCTTCGTCGCCGGCGCGGACATCAACGAGCTACTGGCGATGACGGGCGCCGCCGAGGCGCGGGCCTACACGGGCCGAGGCCAGGTAATCCTGACGAAGATCGAGCAGCTCTCGAAGCCCGTCGTCGCCGCGATCAACGGCTATGCCCTAGGCGGCGGCCTGGAGATTGCCCTGGCCTGCGACATCCGCATCGCCGCCGACACGGCGCGCCTGGGCATCCCGGAGATCAATCTGGCCCTCATTCCGGGTTACGGGGGCACGCAGCGCCTGCCTCGGCTGGTCGGCAAGGGCATGGCCAAGCTGATGGCCCTGACTGGCGACCACGTGACGGCCGACGAGGCCTACCGCATCGGCCTCGTGGAGCGCGTGGTGCCGGCAGCCGACGTGCGATCGGCAGCGCTAGCGCTGGCGCAGAAGCTGGCCGAGAAGGCGCCAGTGGCCGTCAAGATGATCAAAGACGCCATCAACCAGGGCGTCGAGGCCGATCTGATCCGCGGGCTGGCCATCGAGAGCCAGGCCATGGCCATCTGCTTCGCCACCGAGGACCGCGTCGAGGGCACGAGCGCGTTTCTGGAGAAGCGCAAGCCCCAATGGCAGGGGCGCTAGCGGGTCCCACGCACTGCGTCCGCCTGTGTGCTAGACTGAATTATGGCGGGCGCCGGCGGGAGTATCGAGGCAAGGAGCGCATGTACAAGATCGGTGTCCTACCTGGCGACGGCATCGGCCCGGAGGTCGTGGCGCAAGGGCTGCGAGTCTTGGAGCACCTCGCGGCCGGGCACGGCTTCAGGTACGAGCTGATCCACCTCCCGTACGGCTCCGAGCACTACCTCAAGACCGGCGAGCTGCTGCCGGACGAGGCCACTGCCGACCTGCGGCGCCTGGACGCCATCTATCTCGGCGCGCTGGGCGACCCACGCATCCCCCCCGGCGTCATCGAGCGGGGCGTGCTCCTGCGGTTACGCTTCGAGCTCGACCTGTACGTCAACCTTCGACCGATCGTGCTCTACGCCGAGCACCTCTGCCCGGTGAAGGACAAGCGGCCCGAGGATGTGGACCTCATCGTCGTGCGCGAGAACACCGAGGACGCCTATGCTGGGGTGGGCGGCTTTCTGAAGCAGGGCACGCGGAACGAGGTGGCCATCTCGGAGATGATCTACACGCGCGACGGCGTCGAGCGTGTCGTGCGCTACGCCTTCGACTTGGCGCGCCAGCGCGGCAAGCAGCGCAAGGTCACGCTCGTGGACAAGGCCAATGCCATCCGCGCGCACGACCTCTGGCAACGCGTGTTTGCCGAGGTCGGCTCGGAGTACCCCGATATCACGCGCGACCACGCCTACGTCGACGCCGCGGCGATGTGGTTGATTAAGAACCCCGAGTGGTTCGACGTCATCGTGACCACGAACATCTTCGGCGACATTCTGACGGACATCGGAGCGATTGTCCAGGGCGGCCTGGGCATCGCCGCCTCGGGCAATATCCACCCGGGCCGGGTCTCGATGTTTGAGCCCATCCACGGGTCGGCCCCGAAGTACGCCGGCAAGAACGTCGCCAATCCGCTGGCGGCCATCGCCGCCGTGGGCATGCTGCTCGACTACGTCGGGGAGCGCCCGGCGGCCGACGGGCTCCAGCGCAGCGTGCGGCGCCTGCTGGAGAGCAAGCGCATACCCTCGCTCGGCACGGACAGCGGCCTCACGACCTCGCAGATCGGCGATCTCGTGCTCACCACGATCGAGGAGGGCCGATGACGGGAAGCTAGCGGGACTCGTCGGGCCGGCGATCGCAGGCCGACGGAGCGCTCATGGCCATGGCGACGTGCTTTCGGCACGAGCCCACGGGGCAACGAGGCCCCGCCCGCTCTATGTGGAGCGATGCACACATCAGACTCAACGAGGAGGGCGACCGTGCTCACGCTCAGCGTGATCAAGGCGGACGTTGGCGGCTACGTTGGCCATTCCAGCATGCACCCTGACCTCGAAAGCAAGGCCCGCGAGGAGCTGGCCAAGGCCCAGCAGAGCGGGCTGCTCATCGACTTCCACGTCACGCACGCTGGCGACGACCTCCAGCTCATCATGACCCACGAGCTTGGCGAGGACAGCACCGACGTCCACCGCCTGGCCTGGGAGACCTTCGAGGCGTGCACGGCCGTCGCCAAGAGCCTCAAGCTCTACGGCGCCGGGCAGGACCTGCTGGTCGATGCCTTCTCCGGCAACGTGAAAGGCCAGGGCCCCGGCGTGGCCGAGATGGCCTTCACCGAGCGTCCGTCCGAGCCGGTCATCGTCTTTATGGCCGACAAGACGGCAGCCGGAGCGTGGAACCTGCCGATCTACCGCATGTTCGCGGATCCGTTCAACACCGCCGGGCTGGTCATCGCGCCGACGCTCCAGGAGGGCTTCCGCTTCGAGGTCCACGACGTGATGGAGAACAAGCGCATCTTCTTCGACTGCCCGGAGGACACGTACGCCCTGCTGGCCTTCATCGGCGCGCCGGCGCGCTACACGCTCAGGGCCGTCTACAGCCGCGCGAACGGCGAGGTCGCTGCGGTCTCGTCGACGCAGCGCCTGGCGCTCATCGCCGGTCGCTACGTCGGCAAAGACGACCCAGTGTGCGTCGTCCGCTGCCAGGGCAACTTCCCGGCCGTCGGCGTGGTGTTAGAGCCGTTCACCCATCCGCACATCGTCGAGGGCTGGATGCGCGGGTCGCACTGCGGCCCGCTCATGCCCTGCGCGCTACGCGACTGCCAGCCGCGGCGCTTCGACGGCCCGCCGCGCGTGATCGGTGCGGGCTTCCAGCTCGCCAACGGCAAGCTCGTCGGACCGGTCGATATGTTCGACGATCCGAGCTTCGACGAGGCGCGGCACACCGCCAGTATGGTGGCCGACTACCTGCGCCGCCACGGCCCGTTCGAGCCGCATCGCCTGCCGCTCGCCGAGATGGAGTACACGACGATGCCGCAGCTCATGAAGAAGCTAGCCGACCGCTGGGAGAGCCTCGACGGCAAGGAAGCGCGCAAGGTCGAGGCCGTGAAGTCCCGTCGCGGTCGCTACTAGCGGGCCGTCTACGACAGATACCGGCGCGCACGGTCGCCTGATCGTAGGGGCGAGGTGACCTCGCCCCTACCTTTTCGCGAGGTATAGCTCCTTGACCCTCCGCGTCGACTTCCACGTCCACCTCAGCCGCTTCGAGCACCTGCAGCCATGGGTCCAGGAGTGGATGGAGACCTTCCACCACGGTGAGCGCGGCCTACGCCCCGTACTCGACGAGTACATCACTCGCTGGGGCGTGGCGGCGCTGCGGCGGCTGCTCGGCGTCGACGTGATCGTCGGCCAGGCGGATATGAGCATGCTCTGCACGGCGACGACCACCAACGAGTTCGTCGGCGAGCTCTGCCAGGGTGTGGAGGGCGTCGTGCCCTTCTGCAACATCAACCCGTACCTCGTCGGACAGCCCGGCCGCGAGCTCGAGCGGCTGGTGCGTGACTACGGCTTCCGCGGCGTCAAGCTCCAGCCGAGCTATCAGTACTTCTATCCGAATGACCGCATGCTCTACGCGCTCTACGCCACGGCCGAGGAGCTGCGCATTCCGGCGATGTTTCACACCGGCTCGTCGATCTTCCGCGGCGCACGGATCAAGTACGCCGAGCCGATCCATCTGGACGACGTGGCCGTGGACTTTCCGGACCTGACCATCGTCATGGCGCACAGCGGCCGTGGGTTCTGGTATGACCAGGCCTTCTTCCTGGCCCGCATACACCCGAACGTGTACATGGAGATCGCCGGGCTGCCCCCGCAGCGGCTGCTGGACTATTTCCCCGACCTGGAGCGCAACGCCGAGAAGGTTATCTACGCTTCGGATTGGCCGGGTGTGCCCGATCCGCGACAGAACATCGCCGCCGTCGAGTCGCTGCCGCTCGGCCCACGGGCCAAGGAGCTGATCCTGGGCGGGAACGCGGCCCGGATCTTACGCCTGGCGGCGCCATAACCTCCCGCTGCGAGGCGCCACGCACTCCGGATTCGGACCGCAGCGGTGACACCCATCCCGTCAGCACCTCTCCTGTGGAAATAGCCCTCTGGGCGTCTGCCCCACCCCACCCCGAAGAGGTTCTCAGAGGTCGCCTTCGGTGACCTCTGGAC
>JACQUS010000134.1 GCA_016210125.1 Chloroflexota bacterium
TACCTCGACGGCGCGCCTGAGGCGTCACGCTACGTCGTCGCCGTACGCATCGCGCCCGTGCTGGGCGAGACGCACGTGGAGAACAACGAGGGCACGCTGTACGTCACGATCGAGCGCCACTGACGTTACACATGGTGATGTCCCGATGCGCTGCGCGGACGCGCGCCACGGCGAACCCGTGGCGCCAGGTTCAGACGAAAAGGTGAAAATGTTACGCTCAGCGCGCCCGGGACGTTTATAATTGGTACAATAGGTGGGCAGCTAGGTCGGCAGCCCGTACGGAGGTCCAGTCGCCAGACTGGACCGAAGACGGATGCGTCCTCGTCGGACGTGAAGCTACACTCGCATAGAGATGGTACGGGGACCGGCACTGTGTCATTGAGTCACAATAGTGAGTCACCGTCAGTGAGTCACCGTCAGTGAGTCACCGTCAGTGAGTCACCGTCAGTGAGTCACAGTCGCTCTGAGGGCGGCGCGCGTGTGCGCGCGGGAGCGAACCCGCGCGGTGACCCGGCGGCTGAGGCTGGAACGTAGCCGCGAGGGAGACCGAGTCATGGGTCGGGGTCTGGCACTGCCTCCGCTAGCGCAGCCCTCGCAGCCCGGCCCCCTGCACCTGGTGCAAGCGCTGCTGCGCAAGCTCGTCGGCTCTTGGCACGGGCGCGGCGCAGCGCTTAGCCGGCGGCACGTCGTCTGGCTCGTCGCGCTCATGTTCTTGGGGCTGCTCATCGTAGTCCAATGGCGCAGCGCGCCGCCCGTCGCCGGCTCGCGCGAGGCCCCGGCCTCGGCGGCTGCGCAGACCATCGCCCTGCTGGAGGCCGAGCAGAGCGCCCTAAAGCAGCAGATCGCCGACCTACGTGCACGGGTGGCCACCTACGAGCAGCGCGCGGCGCGGGGGCGCGACTATCGTGGCGAGTTGGCGCGCTCGCTCCAGCAGCAGCGCCTGGCGGCCGGCATGCTGCCCCTCAAAGGGCCGGGCCTCAAGATCGTCACCGACGACACGAGCCTGAAGACCTTGCCACCCAACGAGGACGCCAACCGCTTCATCGTCCACGAGTACGAGCTGCGCGACATCGTGAACTTCCTCTGGCTGCGTGGCGCCGAGGCCATCGCTATCAACGGCGAGCGTATCATCAGCACGACATCGGTCTACTGCGTCGGCACGACGATCCTGGTGAATGACACGCGTCTCTCGCCGCCCTTCGAGATCCTGGCCATTGGCGATCCGGCCGCGCTGGAGCGCGCGGTCAACGATCCGCAGGCGCTGAAGACGTTCAAGGACAGCGTCCGCCGCTACAGTCTCGTGTTCACCGTCAGCCGCGAGCGCGAGCTACGCGTTCCGGCCTTCAACGGCAGCTTCCCATTCAAGTACGCTCAACCCGGTTCCAGTAGCTAGACGGCTGAGGCTCGCCGATGCGGCAGGTGCCACGGCTGCGCGCAGCTCCCCTCGCGCTCTCGCTGGTCTGTTTCCTGGTCGGCATCTTGCTCGCCGCGCAGATCCAGGCGCAGAACCGCACCATCCGCGCCGCCACGGGCACGTCGGGTGCCGACCAGGCGGCCATCGTCGGCGGCCTCTACGAGAACAACCTAACGTTGCGACGCGAGGTCGCCAGCCTTCAGGCCAAGCTTCAGGAGCACGAGCGCTCGCTGAGCCAGACGGACATCGAGGAAACGGTGCGCGCGCTCAACCAGCTTCGCCTGGTGAACGGCATGAGCGAGATTAGCGGGCCCGGCGTCGTCGTGACGCTGAATGGCTCGCTGCGCGCGCAGGACATGCTCGACCTGGTCAACGAGTTGCGCAACGCTGGCGCCGAGGCACTGGCGATCAACGAGGAGCGCATCGTCGCGCGAAGCGCATTTAGCGGCGAAGGCCGCCAGCTCACGGTCAACGGCCGGCCGCTAGCGCCGCCCTATGCCCTCCGGGCAGTCGGCCACGCCGACACCCTGGAGCGCGCGCTGCTGCGCAAAGGCGGGCTGATCATCTTCCTGGAAAGCACTTACCCTGGGCTCTACGTCCGCGTCGCGAAGCAGGACAAGATCACCGTCCCGCTGTACCGCGACGGCTACGCCTTCCGCTTCGCCAGCGCCGAGCAGTAGCGCCGGGCTAGTGGCAGCCGCACCCGCCTACCGAGCACCCGCAGCCGCCGCCGGCGTAGAGGGCCGCCGGATCGGCGGCCTTGCTGCTGTAGGACACGAACATCGACAGCAGGCGACGCGCGCCCTCTGTGCCGCACTGCGGGCACGCCGTTGCCACGTCGGCCTCGCTGATGGTCCGCAGGCGCTCGAAACGCTTGCCGCAGGTGCGGCAAGCATACTCGTATAGTGGCACTGCGCATCCCTCCGACTCCGATTTCCTCATTGTAGTGGCATGGGGAACTCATTTCAAAATCGCCCTCGCCAGCAGGCCGCCTCACCCCACCCCAAGGTGCGTTTCCAGAGGGGGCTTCGCCCCGTCTGGACTCCCCCCGGGGCCCCGCGCCTCACCGACGGCGTCCAGGTCCGTGATGACGCTCACCAGCCCGAGCCCGGCCTGGGCCAGCTCGGCTGGCAGCGCGGGCGCGCAGCCGCAAACGCCGACCTCCGAGGTGTGCTCGAGGATCGCAGCGCGCTCGTGAGCCATGGCTACCCGCCGCCCAGCAATGCTGCTGCTTGCGGCTTGCTCGGCGGCGCCGGCGACCGCGCGGGCGTCGGCGTGGGTGTGGCCGTCGGTGGCATTGCGGCCGGCCCCGGTGGTGGCGTCGGCTGTGCCGGCGGGCGCGGTGACGGCGTGGCCGTCGGCGGCATGGCCGCCGGCGCTGGCGTCGGCTGTGCCGGCGGGCGTGGCGTCGGCGAAGGCTGCGGCTGGGCTGTCGGCTGCGCCGGCGGCTGGGCCGGCCGCTCGGCGTCGGGCGAGGGCGTGGGCGCCGGCTCGCTTGGCGTCGGCGTCGGCTGCGCGCCGGGGCCGAGCCAGCACTTCACCGTCTGCCCGAGGACGTAGATCTCCTGCCGACCGCAGACCTCGCCGCGCCGGATGCCCGGCGGCACGGTGAACGGGCGAGGCGGCAGCTTGAGATAGCGGTGCACGTCGATCATCACCTTGTTCCAGATGACGCCCGCCCCCGACGCGCCGAAGACGTTCTTCATGGGGGCGTTGTCGGTGTTGCCCGTCCAGACGCCGACGGCAAGATCCGGCGTGTAGCCGACGGTCCAGCCGTCGCGGAAGCTATCCGTCGTGCCGGTCTTGACCGCCGCCGGACGGTCGATCACCAGGACGCCATTGCGACCGTAGGTCGGGGCGCGGGCGAGATCGTCCGCCAGAATGTCGGTGATCTCGTAAGCGAACTCCGGCCGCAGGATCTGCTTGGGCGGTGGCGGCCGGTAGTCCACCAGCACCTGGCCCTGCGCGTCCTCGATCTTGCGGATGGCCACGGGCTCGTACTCACGCATGCCCGGCTGGCGCTCCTGCGGTGGCACGGGCGCTCCAACCTGCGCGCCGCCGTTGGCGAACACGGTGTACGCGAACGTGAGGTCGAGCAGCCGCACCTCGCCTCCGCCCAAGGTGATCGCCAGGCCGTAGCGCTGCGGGTCGCGCAGCGTGGTGATGCCCAAGCGGTGCGCGTTGGCGAGCATGGCCGGCAGGCCGACCTCCTGAAGCGTCAGGACCGCCGGGATGTTGAGCGACGGCGCGAGCGCCTGGCGGATGGTCACGTTGTCGCGGAACTTGCCGTCGTGGTTGCGCGGTTGCCAGAGCGGCAGTCCGGCGCCCTGCGGCAGCGAGATCGGCTGGTCGCGGATGACCGTCGCCGGGCCGTAGCCGCGCTCGAGGGCCGTGACGTAGGTGATCGGCTTGAGCGCCGAGCCCGGCTGGCGTTCGGCGACGGTAACGTTCACCTCGCCCTGGATGCTCTGGTCCCAATAGTCTACCGAGCCGACCATGGCCAGGATCTCGCCGCTCTTCGGCTCGATGACCACCACGGCGGCGTTGTTGGCGTTGACCTCGCGCAGCTTGGCGATGTGCGCCTTGGCTGCCTCCTCGGCGATACGCTGCACGTTGAGGTCGAGCGTCGTGTAGATGCGTAGGCCGCCGCTGTAGAGCCTGTCGCGGCCGAGGCGGCGCTCGACGAGATCGCGCACGTACCACACGAAGTGCGGCGACTTGATCGTCGCCTGGTGGTCGCTGCGCAAGCGCATCGGCTCGCGCAGCGCCTCCTGCGCCTGCGCCTCGCTTATGAAGCCGACCGTGACCATGCGGTCGAGGACGTAGGCCTGGCGTGTGCGTGCCAGACGCAGGTTCTTGTACGGGTCGTAGTCCACCGGCGCCTGCGGCAGCCCGGCGAGCAGGGTCGCCTCGCCCAGCGTGAGGTCGCGCGCGTGCTTGCCGAAGTAGATCCACGACGCCGCGCCGATGCCGTAGGCCAGATTGCCGTAGTAGATCTCGTTCAGATACATCTCGAGGATCTGCTCTTTGCTGTAACGCTGCGAGACCTCGAACGCCAGGATGGCCTCACGCACCTTGCGCAGATAGTCCTGGCTATAGCGCTCGCCGGGCGGGATCAGGACGTTGCGCACGAGCTGCTGGGTGATGGTGCTCGCACCGCTGCTGATCTGGCCCGACGTGAGGTTCTGCAAGAGTGCGCGGCCGATAGCCGGCACGTCGACGCCGGGGTTGGTCCAGAAGTGCGGATCCTCCGTGGCCAGCGTGGCCTCCAGCAGCCACGGCGAGACCTCTTGTAGCGGCGCCCAGATGCGTCGGCCTCCGTTGGGGTCGAACAGCTCGTAGAGCAGCTCGCCGTTGCGGTCGTAGATGAACGCCGACTGGAACACCTGCCGGCGGTCCAACGTGTCGACCGCCGGCAGGTCGCGCGCGAAGTAGGCGTAGGCGCCGAGCGTCGTGGTGGCGAGGAGCAGCGCGCCGCTCAGCATCCCGGCGAGCAGCAAGACGATCCCCAGCCGCAGCATGCGCAGTCGATCGGCGCCGCGCCGCCGCGCCGTCTGCTGCATGCCGTCGCGGACGTGCATGGCGCGGCGTAGCCGGTCGCTGCGGCCGCGGCGCCGGCCGTTGCCGTTCGGGCCGAGGCCATTGCGCTGCTGCGGCCCGGTCATGAGATGAGCAGCTCCGACCGCTCCGGCGGACGCTCGATCAGGCGCACGCTGATCGTCTGCTCACGCCCGCCGCGCGCCACGGTCACGTCGACGACGTCGCCCGGCTTGTGGGCCCAGAGGCGCTTGAGGAAGTCGGCCTGCGTGCGCGTCGGCTGGCCGTCGAGGCCCACGATCACGTCGCAAGCGCGTATACCGGCCTGCGCCGCCGGGCTATTCACTTGCACGACGACCAGCCCCTCCGGCGTGCGCCCGGCGTCGAGTCGGCAGACGCGCACCGCCTCTGAAGTCACCTCCTGCGTTACGACGCCCAGGAGCGGACGCACCACCCGGCCGCGCGTGACAAGCTGCTCGACGACAGGCTTGGCCAGGTTGACGGCGATGGCGAAGCCGATCCCAGCGCCGGGCGCTTGGATAATTATCATGTTGATGCCGATGACCTCGCCGCGCAGGTTGACGAGCGGCCCGCCGCTGTTGCCGGGATTGATCGCCGCGTCGGTCTGGATGAGGTCGTAGTACACGGTCTGGCCACTGCCGAGCGTCCGTCCGAGTGCGCCGACGATCCCGCGCGTCACGGTCGGCCCGCCGGGCAGGTTGAGCGCGTTGCCGATGGCGATCACCGTCTCGCCGACGCGGAGCTGGTCGGAGTTGCCGAGGCGGGCCACGGGCAGGTCGCGCCCGTCGATCTTGACGACGGCGAGGTCGGTCGGTGGATCGGCGCCGACGACCTGGCCGGAGAACTTGCGGCCGTCCGGCAGGCTAACGGTGATCTGCTGCGCGCCCGCGATGACGTGGTTATTCGTGAGCACGAGGCCACGCTGGTCGAAGAGCACGCCCGAGCCAGTCCCTTGCTGCGGGACGGGCTGGAGGAACTGGTCGAAGTCGATGGCGCGCGTCTGGATGCTGGCCACCGCCGGCCGCACCTGCTCGACGACGCGCACGATGGACGCGTCGGGGTCCACGGGCTGCTGCGCCGGCGCCGTGGCGGGCTGCTGCGCCGCCACCGGGCGCGCCGGCGCCGCGGCCGGCGCCGGGGCCGGCGGAGCAGGGCTGGGCTGGGCGGCGGCGACCGGCCCACCGCCGACCCGCTGCGGCACGCCGCGGGTGTCGGACGTGGCCGCGGCCGGCGCCGCCGGCTGGCGGCCCGCATCGGCCGGCGTCGGCGCCACGGCACGCGGCGCCGGCGGCGTCGCTGCGCTGGGCTGAAGTAGCTGGCAGCCGGTAAGCGCCCAGAGCAGCAAGAGTACCGCCAGGGCGAGGCCGTGGGCACTGCGCTGCACGACGCACCTCCGACGTCGAAGACTCGACTCTGGCGAGCGGCGGCCGCCACAGCAGAATCCTTCCATTCGATTATAAGCCGCGCGGGCGGCGGGCCGCGGAGGCACGGGTGCAGCGGCGATGACCGTTCGGCAGCAGGGGGCCTACGATGCCGCTGCGGCCAGCAGCGTGTGCAGCGTAAGCAGCGCGCAGCGCTCCCAGGTGAAGCCCGCCGCCCGCGCGCGGCCACGCTCGGCCAGGTCGGCGCGCAGCACCGAGTCGGCGGCGAGGCGCTCGAGCGCGGCGGCCCACGCGGCGACGTCACGCGGCGGCAGGAGCAGCCCGGCGTCGCCGACGACCTCCGGCAGCGAGCCCACCGCCGAGCTGACGACGGGCGTGCCGCAGGCCAGGGCCTCCAGCGCCGTCAGGCCGAAGCCCTCGTAGAGCGAGGGCAGGACGGCCGACAGCGCGCCGCCGTAGAGCGCCGGCAGGTCCTCGTCCGGAACGTAGCCGACGAAGCGCACGCTGCCGTCGAGGCCGAGGCGCGCCGCCAGCGTGCGCAGGCGCTCGCCCTCAGCAGCGGCGCCGCCGACCAGCGCCAGCAGTGGGCGCTCGCGCAGGCGCGCCAGCGCGGCGAAGAGCAGCGGCAGGTTCTTGCGCCGACGCAGCGAGCCCACGTGGAGCAGGTACGGCCGCTCGAGCCCGTAGCGCGCGGCGACGGCGCGGCAGACCTCGGCCGGCTGCGGCCCGAAAGCGGGGTCGACGCCGAGGTAGACGACGTCGATCTTGTCCGACCGCACACCATACCAGCGCACCAGGTCATCGCGCGTCGCCAGCGAGTCGGCCAGGACGCGCGTCGCCGTGTGCGCGCTGAGGTGCGTGCTAACGTGCAAGTACCAGCGGTCCCAGCGCGTGTAGGTCTGCGGGAGGTAGTAGAAGCCGAGGTCGTGCACCGTCACGACGCCGCGGGTCGGGCAATACCACGGCAGCGCGTGCGCCGGGACGAAGAGCACGTCAGGAGCGCGGCGCGCCAGCTCCAGCACGAGCCGTCCCTGTGTCCAGAGCCGCGGCGCGCGGAGGACGCGCCAGGCGGCGTGGGTCGTCGGCGGGACGAGTCCCGGCGGTGGGTCGCGATCGGCGTAGAGCCAGTAGTGGTTGCGGCGGTCGAGGCGCAGCAGCGCGCGCAGGAGGTACAGTGCGTAGCCCTCCGTCCCGCTGCGGTGCGCGCGGAGGGCGCGGCTCGCGTCGTAGCCGATGGTGATCGGCCGGTTCGGCCAGCGGCTGGGCGCGCGCGCTGCTGCGGCCGCGCGGGCCAGGGCCGCAGCTCGCAGCGCGTCGGGGCGCGCCGCCAGCGCCGATGGCTCGCCGGGCACGCTCTCCTCCTCGCCCGGGGTCCATTGTAGGTCGCAAGATGCGCCGCGGACACCTCTTGCATGCCACGCGGTCCGCTGCTATAGTTCCACCTTGGAGTTAGCACTCTCGGCGCACGAGTGCTAATCGAGCGCAATACGTCAAGGAGGGAGGCCCCATGGCAGCAGGTGCGGCAACCACCAAGACCCGCGTTCAGCCGCTCGGCGACCGCGTCCTCGTGCAGCCGTCGGCGCGCGAGGAGACGACGAAGAGCGGCCTGGTGATCCCCGACACGGCGAAGGAGAAGCCGCAGGAGGGCAAGGTCCTGGCGGCCGGGCCAGGGCGCTGGGACGAGAGCGGCAAGCGCGTGCCGCTGGACGTCAAGGAAGGCGACCGCGTGCTCTACGCGAAGTACTCGGGGACCGAGTTCAAGCTCGACGGCGAGGAGCTCCTGATCCTCAGCGAGCGCGACATCCTGGCGATAGTCGAAGAGTAGGAGGAGAGCGATGCCCGCGAAGCAGCTTGTTTTCCGCGAGGATGCCCGTCGGCGGCTGAAGAAGGGGATGGACACGCTGGCCGAGGCGGTGAAGACGACGCTTGGCCCGCGGGGGCGCAACGTGGCCTTGGACAAGAAGTGGGGCGCTCCGACGGTCTCGCACGATGGGGTGACGGTGGCCAAGGAGATCGA
>JACQUS010000153.1 GCA_016210125.1 Chloroflexota bacterium
AGCTGCGGCCGCTCGACCGTCACGTCGTCAGCGATCTTGAGGAAGCCGCCCATCTCGCTGCACGCCAGCAGCTCGGGGCAGACGGCGGCGACGTGCGTCTCGGCCAGCGTGCTGATCGCCAGGCCGAAGCCGTGGCCGATGGTGCAGGGCACGCCGCCGGCCGCCGCCAGGCCGAGGATGTCGAGCGTCGGCAGGACACGGTGGCCGCGAACGCCCGCTCGTTGAGATCGCGGAGCAGGCCGAGCAATGCGGGGCGGCCCTTACCGCCCGCGTGTCGGCGCAGTGCTCTCTGGGAACTCGCCCAGCGTGACCTGGAGCTGCTGCTGCTGGCCGCCGCGCAGGATGGTCAGCGTCACCGTGTCGCCCGGCGCCTTCTGCGCATCCAGGTAGGTGATGATGTCCTCGACCTTGGTCACCGGCCGGCTGTCGATGGCCGTAATCACGTCGCCCTTGGCCGGCTCATCTCCGCCGCCGCGCAGTCCGGCCTTCGCCGCCGGCCCGCCCTCGGTCACCTCGCGGACGAGCACGCCACGCTTGGTCGGCAACTGGAGCTCGTCGACGACGTCCGGAGTGATTCCCGTGCCGGAGATGCCCAGCCACGCTGACTTGATCTTCTCGCCAGCTAGGAGCTGCGGCAGGTAGCGCTTGGCCGTATTGATGGGCACGGCGAAGCCCAGACCGATGAAGAAGCGCTGGCCGGTCGGGTTCTCGATGGCCGTGTTGATGCCGATCACCTCGCCGCGCGCGTTCAGCAGCACGCCGCCCGAGTTGCCCGGATTGATCGGCGCGTCGGTCTGGATGAGATTGGCGAGCGTGCGGCGCGTCCGGCTGGGCAGCGAGCGCCCGCGCCCGCTGATGATGCCCACCGTCACCGTACGCTCATAGCCAAATGGGTTGCCGATGGCGACCGCCAGCTCGCCCACGCGCACCTGATCCGAGTCGCCGACCGCGACCGGCACGAGGTCCTGGGCCGGGGCGTCGATCTTCACGACGGCGAGGTCGTGCCACGGATCGCGGCCGACCACATCGGCGCGATAGCTATCGCCGTTGGCCAGCGTCACGCGCAATCGGCCGGCGCCATCCACCACGTGGTTGTTGGTCAGAATGTGGCCCTGCTTGTCGATGACGAAGCCCGATCCTGCCCCGCGCTGCGGGAAGCCCTCGATGGGGCCCTCGGTGACCAGACTGGATAGGATGCTGACGACCGACGGGCTGACGCGCTCGTAGATGTCGGCGATGAGCTCCGAGTCGACGACGGGCACCGCGGCCGGCTGCGCCGTCGCCGGGGCCGCCGACCAGCTCACCGGCGCCGCGGCGACGGCCGGTGGCACCACCGGCGCCAGGCGGGCCGGCTGCGTCTGGAGATAGCCAAACAAGACCAGGGCGCCGCCCACGAGGGCGCCGAACAAGCTCGCCACGATCGTCCGCATCATCCTTCACCGTCCCTTTCCGTCACCGACCTCTGTCGACCAGCTCCTGCGACCAGCTCCTGCCTATGGCCGGCGCCGTCGCGGCGGCTCCGTTCCCACCGCATCCTGCCGACCCGCCAGCGCATCCCGACGGGGCCTCGCCTTGCGCGGCACGCCTCGCCAAACACGCGCCTACGCCACGCAGTGGCGCGTCTACGGTCGCTGGCTCTCCGGCCGCCGCCGCTCGCCGCCCGAGCGCTCCCCGCCGGCAAACTCCGGCGGCAGCACGACCACCCCTGACGCTTCGACGTCTCCGGCGCCGCTGCGCTGCCCGCTCACCAGGACCACCGAGCCCTCGCGCACGTCGGCTGCGCTGGCCCCGGCCGTCTGGCGCACGACGGTCTCCGGCCGCAGCAGCACGGTCACGCGGCCAGCCGCGCCACGCACCGTCAAGCGGTCGGCGCCGGCCTGCTCGACGACACCCATGGTCCCGCGCAGAGCCATGGCGTCACGCGCCTCCGCGGTCCCGGACGCGGCGCCCGCGCTGAAGCGGCCGCTCCCACCCGTCGGCGTAGACGCCGGGCCGCTCGCGGCGAGGGCCGGCGACGCGGCGCTGGCCTGGGGCGCACTGGCGCGCGCGTACGTCGCCCCAGCGGCGAAGGCCGCGCCCCATCCGAGGCCGAAGAAGACCACCAGCACGAGGACGAGACCGAACGGGATCTTACTCATAGCGCAATGCCTCGATCGGATTCAGTCGCGCGGCGCGCGTCGCCGGGTAGAGGCCAAAGAAGATGCCGATGGCCGCGGAGACGGCGCACGCCAGCAGCACGGCTTCCAGCGGGACGACCGTGGCCAGCCGCTGGCCGTTCAGCTCTAGCGTGCCGATCACGTTGGCCCCGGCGACGCCGAGGAGCAGGCCCAACACGCCCCCGGCGAGGCTGACGACCACCGCCTCGACGAGAAACTGGAGCAAGATGTCGCGGCGCTTGGCCCCGACCGCTTTGCGAATGCCGATCTCACGCGTCCGCTCGGTCACGGAGACCAGCATGATGTTCATGATGCCGATCCCGCCGACCACCAACGAGATGCCGGCGATACTTCCGAGCAGGATGGTCATGATGCCCGTGACCTGGTTCGCCGTCGCGAGCATGTCCTCCTGGCTCAGGATCGTGAAATCGTCCTGCGCGACGCGATGGCGCTGGCGCAGCAGCTCGCCGATCTCCTGCACCGCCTGAGGCATCAGTTGCTCGTCGGCCACCTGCACGTTGATCGTCTGCACGCGCTGCCGGCCGACCACGCTGCGCTGCGAGATCAGCCGCCGCTGCAGCGTCGTTAGCGGCACATAGATTTGGTCGTCCTGGTTGCCGAAGCCGGTCCCGCCCTTGCGCTCCATCACGCCGACCACGCGAAACGTCAGCGCGCGGGACTGGTTGCCCGAGAACGTGGCGACACGCACGCTCTGGTCGATAGGGTCGCCAGAGGCGAAGAGCTGCTCGGCCACGTTCGCCCCCAGGACGACCACGAGCGACGCGCGGTCGACGTGCTGCCGGCTGATGAACTCGCCGGCCGCCGCGCGGATGTTGCGCACGTCCTGGTACTCGGGCGTCGTGCCGGTGACGCGGGTGTTAACATTGGCGCCGCCGGCGATGACCTGCACGAAGGCGTTGGACTCGGGTGCCACCAGCGAGACGCTCGGGGCGTTGGCCGGACTGGCGAGCGCCTCGGCGTCCTCCAGCGTCAGCGTTTGCGCACTGCCCTGGCCGCCCCGCACGCCACCCTGCTGCGTGCTGCCCGGGCGCACGAACAGCAGGTTCGTGCCCATGCTGCGGATGCTCTGCGTCACCTGGCTCTGCGCGCCCTGCCCCACCGACATCATGGCGATGACCGCGCCGACGCCGATGACGATGCCGAGCATCGTCAACGCCGAACGCAGCTTGTTCGCCGCCAAAGCGCGCAGCGCCACCTGCATGGCCTGGGTGATCGTCATGCCCACCCTCCAGCTTCCACGTCCGCAGTCGTCGTCGGGCGCGCCACTACAGCCCGCCTTTGGCCGCGCCCGAGCCGCTCGGCGCGTGTCGCGCCGCCAAGGCACCGCCTCGTCCGGCCGCAGCCGGGCTGCTCGGCGCCGGCCGCGCAGCGAGGGTCACGGCGAAGGTGGTGCCGGCCGTCGGGTCGCTGCTCACGACGACGGTCCCACCATGGGCCTGGGCCAGCTCGCGCACGATGGCCAGCCCCAGCCCGTGGCCGCTCTTGCGCCGCGCGCGGTCACTCTGGTAAAAGCGCTCGAATACGCGCTCGGCCTCCTCGGCCGGCAGGTAGGAGCCGCTGTTGTGCACCTCGAGGCGCCACGCCGGGCGCCCGTCGAGCTGTGCCGGGCTGGCGCGGAAGCTCACCGCGCCGCCGGACGGTGTGTGCTCTAGCGCGTTGTCGAGCAAGTTGGAGAGCATCTGCTCCAGCCGCGTCAGGTCGGCGTCGACGTTGGCCTGCGCCGCGCCTTCCGCGACGAGCCGCACCTGCCGCTGCTCGGCGAGCAGGTGGTAGCGGCGCTCCAGGCGCGCGAAGAGCTCGGCCACGTCGACCGGCTGGCGCTCCAGCCGTACCTGGCCCGCTTCGAGCTTCGACAGGTAGAGGATGTCCTCGACCAGGCGCTGCATCCGCGCGCTCTCCTCGTGGATGATGCGTCCCGCGGCGGAGAATTCCTGGGTTTCGCGCAGCGTGCCGTCGGTCATGGCCTGCGAGAAGCCCTGGATGGCCGTCAAGGGCGTCCGCAAGTCGTGCGACACGTTCGCCAGGAAGTCGCGCATGGCACGGTCGGACGCCGAGACCTGCCGCGCCATGGCGTTGAAGGCGCGCGCCAAGCGGCCTAGCTCATCGCCACCGCGCACGGGAATCGATTGCTCGTACTTGCCGTGCGCCATCGCCTCCGACGCGCGCGTTACCTCGGCCACCGGGCGCGCGATCGAGCGTGCCAGGAGCAGGGCGACGGCGATCGACACGAGCAGCGCGATGCCGCCGGCAAGCCCCAGGCTGGGGAATAGCTCGCGCCAGGCCGCGGTGAGGTTCTCCTCCGGCACAGTGAGGGTCACGGTGTAGACGCCGCCGGGACGCTCGCGGCGGTCGCGCGGCAGGAAGGAGATCATCACCAGGTTGCCCTGGTCGCGCGCGGCGACCAGGCCCCAGCGAGCGCCGGGCCGGCTCTGCTGCATGGCCGCGCGCGGCACGGGCAGGACCTCGCCCACGAGGACATTCGCGGTGTCGGTCAGCACGCGACCGTCGCGGTCGAGGAGCAGCATGCGCACGCCGGTCTCGCTCGCCTGCTCGCGCAGCGTCTGGGCGATCTGCGTGGGCGGCGCGCCGGCCAGCTCGAGCAGGCGCACTTGGATGCTCACCGGGACGGCCAGATCGGCGAGCTGGTTCAGGCGAAGCTGCCGCTGGTAGTCGCTCAGCAGGACGACGAAGGCCGAGCCGGCGAGAAAGAGGCAGAGGAAGACGACGAAGGCGTAGGAGACCAGCAGTCTCGTTCGCAGGTTCAGGAACATCACGCCTTCTCATCCTCGCGCTCGACGACGACGAGCTTGTAGCCCACGCCCCATACGGTCTGAATCTGCGCGTGGCTCCGGCCGAGCTTCTCGCGCAGCCAAGCGACGTGCACGTCGACGCTGCGCGAGTCGCCGAGGAAGTCGTAGCCCCAGACGAGGCGCAGCAGCTTCTCGCGCTCGTAGACCACGCCCGGTGCCTGGGCGAAGGTGGACAGCAGGTCGAACTCCTTGGGGCGCAGCGTGAGCTGCCGCTCGCCCACGGTCACCTCGCGCCGGTCCAGGTCGATCTGGAGATCGCCGGCGACGAGCACTCGCGGCGGTCGCGGGCCGGCCTCGTAGCGCCGCAGGACCGCCTTGACGCGCGCGAGCAGCTCGCGCGGGTTGAACGGCTTGGTCACGTAGTCGTCGGCGCCCATCTCCAGCCCGACGATTTTGTCCACGTCCTCGCCTCGCGCGGTGAGCATGATGATCGGCACATCGCTCTCGCGCCGCAGACGGCGGCAGACCTCCCAGCCGTCGAGCTCGGGCAGCATCAGGTCGAGGATGACGAGGTCGGGCTTGGCGGCCCGCGCTTTCGCGAGGGCCTTCTGGCCGTTCTCGGCCACCTCGACGTGGTAGCCCTCGCGGCTCAGGTACAGCCGCGTTAGCTCGGTGATGCTGCGCTCGTCGTCGACGACCAGGATCGTCGTCACGTCAGGCCACCCGCGCTGCCGCGGCGATGAGGCGATCGTGCACCGGCTCGTCGCTGACGATAAGCCCGTCGCGCAGCAGCACGATGCGCTGCGTGTGCTGGGCGATATCGCGCTCGTGCGTCACAAAGATGACGGTCATGCCGCGCTCCTCGTTCAGCCGCTGGAAGAGCGCCATAATCTCGGCGCTCGTCTGCGTGTCCAGTGCCCCCGTCGGCTCATCGGCGAGGATGACGCGTGGCTCGTTGACCAGCGCCCGGGCGATGGCCACCCGCTGCTGCTGGCCGCCGGACAGCTCCGTCGGCCGGTGGTGCACGCGCTCGGCTAGGCCGACGCCCTTTAGGGCCGCCAGCGCGCGGGCGCGGCGCTCGTTCGTCCCAGCGTACACGAGCGGCAGCTCCACCTGTTCGATCGCCGGAATGCGCGCCAGCAGGTTGAAGCTTTGGAACACGAAGCCGAGCTTGCGGCTGCGAATAGTGGCCAGCGCGTCGTCGTCGAGCGCGCCAACGTCGACGTCGTCGAGCATGTAGCGGCCACTCGTCGGCTGGTCGAGGCAGCCGACGATGTTCATCAGCGTCGACTTGCCGGAGCCGGACGGCCCCATGATGGCCACGAACTCGCCCTCGTCGATGGCCAGCGATACGCCGCGCAGCGCGCGGACTTCGATTTCGCCAAGGCGATAGACCTTCGTCACATCACGTAGCTGGATCAGGCTCATGCTGGATCATCCCCTACGCCGCACGGCCGTTGCCCATCGAATCGTACGACTGAATTGTACGACGCTCCGGAGCGGGGCGCAGGCCGGGCGGTGTGCCGCACGCCATCAGCGCCGCACCGGCCCGCCCGGCCCCGCGCCGCCAACGCCCGGCACGCCGAGCCCGCCAGGGCCACCGATCCTCGGCTGCGCCGTCGTCGTCGTCGGCAGGACGACGACCTCGCCCTCGCGGAGACCGGAGACGACCTCGCTCATTTGGTCATTGCTCAGGCCAACGCGCACGGTGCGCTGCTCGCGGCTGGCGTCGGGCATGAGCACGTCGACGACGCGCACGCGATTCTGCTGGCGGATGGCGCGGTTGGGGACCACCAGCACGTTCTGCCGCTCGTCGACGACGACGGTCACGTTGGCGGTCATTCCGCCCGGGAGGGCCCGCCGACTGGCGTCGACTTCGATCCACACGGGATAGGTCGCCACGCCCTGCTGCACGACGGCGCTCGGGGAGATCATGGCCACCCGGCCGTCGAGCTGCTGGTCCGGTAGCGCGTCGAACGTCACCGTGGCCCGTTGCCCGACCTGAAGCTTGGCCACATCGCTCTCGTCGACGCTCACGTCGATGCGCACGCGCCCAAGGTCGGCCACGGCGATGGTCGTGTTGGCGCCCGTCTGCTCGCCGATGTTGCCCTCCGCGGTGACCACCACGCCGTCGAACGGCGCCACGAGCAGCGCGTTGCTCAGGTCGACCTCCGCTTGGCGCGCGGCCAGCTCGGCGCTGCGCACCTGCTCCTCGGCCAACGCCAGCTCGAAGCGGTCGGGCCCGGCCTTGAGCTGTGCCAGCTTCGCCTCGGCCGACGCGAGACTGGCTCGCGAGCTGTCCACAGTCGCCTCGGCGATCGCTAGGTCCTCGCTCGTCGGCCCCTGCGCGACCTGCACGAGCTTCGCCTCGGCGCTCCTGAGGCTCGCGCGCGCGCTCTCGACCTGGCTCTCGGCCTGGGCGAAATCGGCCGCTGGAGGGCCATCGACGAGGGCCGAAAGACGCAGCCGCGCGTCGCCCAGGTTGCCAGACGCCACGCGGGCGCTCGCCTCGGCGCCGGCCACGTCGGCCGCGGTGGGACCTTCGATGAGCTGCTGGAGCCGCGCCTCGGCGCTGCGCACGTTGGCACGCGCCTGATCGACGGACGTCTGCGCGCTGGCCAGATCGGAGTCGGTCGCGCCGGCCTTCGCCTGCACCAGCCTGGCCTCGGCGCCTCGCAGGCTCGCGCGCGCTTGGTCCACGGACGTCAGCGCGTTCGCCAGGTCGGCCTCGGTGGGGCCGGCCTTCACCAGCGCCAGCTTGGCCTCGGCCGCGGTGAGCCCCAGACGCGCCGAGGCCAGGCCGGCCTCGGCGGAGGCGACGGCATTCTCCATCTCATACGTGATCACACGGTTGCCATCGCGCGCTGCCGCCAGGACGTTGCGCCTCTCGGCGAGCGTCGCCTCGGCCGCGGCGACGCTCGCGCGCGCGCTGGCGACGTCGCGCTCGGCGGCCAGGATGTCGGCCTGCGTCGGGCTGGTCTGGACCTGCCGCAGCCGCGCCTCCGACGCCGCGAGCCCGGCGCGCGCGCTGTCGACTGTGGCCTGGGCCACGGCCAGGTCCTCGGTTGTCGGGCCGGCCTTCAATTGCACGAGCTTCGCCTCGGAAGCCGCCACGCCGGCGCGGGCGGTGTCGACGGCTGCCTGCGCCTGCGCGACGTCCGTCGGCGTCGAGCCCTGACGGAGCTGGTCGAGCCTGGCCTGCGCGGCGGCCAGGTTCGCCTCGGCCGAGGCGACGCCGTTCCGCGCGCCGGCTACGTCGCGCTGGTCCGGGTTGCCGAGCTGGTCCAGCTTCACCTGCACCGCGCTCAAGCTCGCCCGCGCCTGATCGACGGAGACCTGCGCCGCGACGAGGTCGGCCGCGGTCGCACCGGCTCGCACCTGCGCGTATCTGGCCAGGGAGCTCGCGAGGCTTGCCCGCGCCTGCTCCAGGCTCGCCTGCGCTGCGGCCATCTCCTCCGCGCTGGCTCCGGCGCGAAGCTGCTCAAGGCGAATCTGGGCCGTGCGCAGATTGCTCTGCGCACCGGCAAGCTTCATCTCCAGTGTCACGGTGTCCAAGCGCGCCAGCACCTGGCCAGCCGAAACACGGTCGCCGGGCTTGACGACCATGTCCTTGATGCGCCCAGAGGTGGCGAACGTCAGCTTGGCCTGCCGTGCCTGCGCGACGCTGCCGGTCGTGCCCACGGTGGCCACCAGCGAGCCGACGCGCACCGGGACCGTCGTGAGCGCCGGCGGCGCCACCGGGTTGGCCAGGCGCTCGTAGCCCACATAGCCCGCGGCGATGCTCGCCAGCAGCACCGCGATCAGGATACCGATCTGGCCCCTGCTTAGCCGGGCCATCGGCGGGTGAGGCCACGTCTGCGCCGGCCAGCGCGGCATACGGATGGCCATCAGTCTCCCTCCTACCCGTGCCGTCGGAGCGGCTGCGCTACGCCCGCTCCGGCTCGATTATGGCCGAACACCGTGGCGGAGATACTAAATGGCTGTTGGGCGGTTGTAAAAGGAACGTTAAACGTCATCCGGCAGTCATATCGATTGCGGTTGAGGACTTGCGCCTTGCTTGCGGAGAGGGGGAGAGGAGGGGGAGCAGAGGGGATGAGGTCAGTGAATGCGCCAGTGTTGAACCGGACGTCGTGTCACCCGCGGGCCAAAGAACGAGGCCGCCGGCACGTGCGCGGCGGCCTCGACGTTCGCTCGCGGCCCGCTGCCGTGGGCGCTACTGGGCGACCAGCACCTTCGCCCCTTTGGCCTGGCACAGAAGGTCGTCCCACGAGACGTGCTCGCCTTCGCCCTGGCGCACGCTCTGCACGAGATCCCGCGGCGCCTCCTCCCCGAGCCGGGCGAGCCCGTAGTTCGGCCGCAGGATGCCGAGCTTGCCGAGGGTGTAGCCGGCGCCCTGCAGCAGGTCCGCGGTGACCACGGCGTCGTCGGGAACGCCGGTGATGACCAGCCGTGGAACGTAGGTATAAGGAGTCGTCACGTGGACGAGATAGTGCACACACCACGTCGCCATCACAAGCCTCCTCGCCACATACGCGGGACACCCTGCGGCTTGGCAGCGCGCGGGTGACATCCCTATCGTGGCGGAAGCGTGCCACGCTGTCACTGCTCGATGGATCAGTCGTCGGCTGAGGCGAAAGAGCAGTCTTTCACTGGCCTTTCGTACGGTCAACCCGGCCGCCTCAGGGCGCGGCCAACCGGGCTCCACGCGCCGGGCCGTGCCCGCCGACTTAGGGCCGCTCGACCTCGCCGCCGGCCCCGACGTCCAACGTGCCTAGGCCGCCGTCCTCGCGCTCCACTACGCGCGTGAGGCTCTGCAGGCTGTGCACCGCGGCGCCGGCCTGGAAGAACGCCTGCATGGCCTCCTCGGCCAGGGCGCGCTCGCGCGGCCCCAGCGCGCCGCGATGCAGCAGCAGCTCAAGGTTGCCGGCGGCGATCGCGAGGGGGTTGATGACCAGGTCGGCCGCCGTGCGCGCCATGCGCAGCGCGGCGTCGAGCTTGGCCTCGTGCTCGCGCTCCGCCAGGCGCCGCGCGTTGAGCAGCGCCTCGGTGGCCTGGTGAGCCAGCAGGCTCAGTAGCTCGCAGTCCTCCGGCTGCCAGGCGCGCCTCGTGAACGAGAGGGCGATCAGCGCGCCCAACGGCCGGCCCTCGCCGACCAGCGGCGCAGCCAGTAGCGAGGCCACGCCGTGCTGAATCTGGTCAGCCCACGCTTGCGGGTGGCTCGGATAGTCGTTGACAGCAACGACGCGCCCGCTGGTAAGCGCCTCGTTCAGGAATGGAAGCCCTTCGCGCGCTACCCGCGGCCCTATCGGAGCGAGCTCAGTGCCATACGCCGCCGCGGCCACGAATTCGTCGCTGGCCCCGTGATACAGCCAGAGGCGCACGACCTCCGCGCCGAGCAGGCGGGCCACAGCCTCGACCGTACGCTCGTGCACCTGCCCCTCGTCGGCCGGACGCGCGACCTCGCTCGCCAGCGCGTGCAGGGTCGCCAGGCGCTCGCCGCGCTGCGCCGCGGCCCGCTGGGCGGCCAGCGCGCGGGCGTGCAGTAGCGCTGTGCTCGCCTGCTGCGCGAAGAGCGAGAACAGCTCCACCTCTTCCTCGCCGAACGTGTGCGGGCGCATCGCCGCGGCCGACAACGCGCCAAAGCGCTGCGTGCCGACCTCCAGCGGCACGGCGATGAGCCCGCGCAGGCCCACGGCCCGAAACGCCAGCAAGGCCCCCTCCCACGCCTGCATGTCGTCGACGAGCACGGGCCGACCGGCCTCAAAGGCCCGCCCGACCGCGCCCTCGCCGCGCGGCACGCGGTCCTGCGGGAGGCCCGCCTCGTAGCCGTCGTAGGCGGCCCCGACGAGGCATTCCTCGGCGTCGCTCCAGAGCCACGCCGTTGCACGGTCGGCGTCCACGAGGCTGCGCGCCCGCGCGACCACCAGCCGCAGCACTTCCTCAGGATCGGTCTCCTGGGCAAGCGTCAGCGCGACTTCGTGCAGCGCGCGCAGGCGCGCGGCCCGCCGCTCGGCCTGCGCCTGCGCCTCCACGCGCTCGACGGCCGCGGCGACGATACGCCCGAACAGGTCGAGCACGGCCAGGTCGTCGGCGTCGTAGCACATCGCCTGTCGCGTCCCCACCGCAAGTGTGCCGACGATGCGCTCGCGAACGCGGAGCGGCACGGCGATGCCCGCGCGCATACCGGCCGCGAGCGTCGCCGGCCACGCGGGGCTGAACTGCGCATAGTCGTTCGTTAGCACCGGTTGGCCGGTGGCAAAGGCCACCCCAGACGTGCCGTGCCCCGGCGTCAGCGCTGGCTCCGCCACCCGCGGCTTCGGCCCGGCATTCGCGCGCAGGATGAGCCGCTGCGTAGCGTCGTCATAGACGCGCATCGTGGCCCACTCGGCGTCGAAGAGCGCCGCGGCCCGCTTCGCGGCCTGCTCGTAGAGCTGCGCCAGGTCGGCCACCGCCGCGACGGCCGCCGCCTGCTCC
>JACQUS010000138.1 GCA_016210125.1 Chloroflexota bacterium
CTGATCTAGACATAAGCATCCCCTGAGTACACGCGCGACCGCGCTCCGCGGTTTCGGTCACCGGCAGCGTAGCGCACGGCGGCGACCGGTGCCGCGATGACGACATTAACCGAGCGTATACCCAGCGCAACCACCTCAGTGACGCGGACGCCCGATCCTACGGCTGGCCGGCGTCGGGGGTGACGATCGGCGGCGCTTGGGCGGGCGGCTGCCGCTCCGCACACGACGGCTGTGGACGCCGAGGCACTCCGCCAGCCCAGAGGTGGACCACTCGGCCGCCGGCCCGCCGTTGACCTGCCGTTTACCGTCGGCAACCAGAGCGCCAACCCGCGAATTCCATTATTGGTGAAGGAGCGACGGTCGGGGTAGCTTCTGACGAGCGGCCGACGGCGGCGCGCGGCGGGGCCGGAACCAGATGGCGACACCGGAGGAGACGAGGCCGGGTTGGGCCTCTCGCGCCGCGATCGTCGCTCCGATGGCTTGATCTCGGCGAGGCGGGGGTTCGGGAGGAAGGGGTGTACCGCACGATCCTGGTTCCGCTCGATGGCACGGCGTTCGCCGAGCGCGCGCTGCCGTACGCCGAGGCGCTGGCGCGGGCCAGCCGCGCGCGCCTGCTGCTCGTACGGGCGGTCGAGGTGCCGGCCGCGGCGAGCGCCCGGGCAAGCGCCGACGTCGACGCCGCGGTGCGCGCAGCGGAGACGCACCTAGGAGAGAGCGCGGCGCGGCTGTCTGAGTCCTATCCCGTCGAGACCGCCATCTTCCTCGGGGACGCTGCCGGCGCCGTGCTCAAAGAGACTCGCCTGCGCAAGACCGATCTGGTCATCCTGGCGAAGCCGGCCATCGCCGGCGACGCCGCCAGGAGCAGCGTCTGCGAGCAGGTGATCCGGCAGGCGGGCGTGCCAGTGCTCGTCGTCCACGCGGGCTGCGAGCAGCAGGCGTGGCGCTGCGAACAGCCTCGGCGCGTGCTCATCCCCCTCGACCGATCGCACCGCGCGCGCGCGGCGCTGGATCCGGCCAGGCAACTGGCGGAAGCGCTGGACGCCGAACTCGTGCTGCTCCACGTGATCGAGCGGCGGGAGAGAGCGAGCGGCGCCGCGGTCCCCGAGGCCGCTGCGCGGTGTGGCGGCCGGCTAGGCGACGCGCTCGGCTATGTGGAGGAGATCGCCGGCGCCCTGCGCGCCGCCGGATGGCGGGCGGCCGCGCGCGCGGCGTGCGGCGACCCGCCCATGGAGATCGCTGCCGTGGCGCGCGAGCTGTGCGCCACCGCGGTGGCGCTGACGACCCGCGGGGGCGATGCCCGCGGGCGCGGCGTGGTCGGGCGCGTCGTGGAGCGCGTCCTGGAGTGTGTTCAGGTGCCCGTGATGCTCGCGCCTCCCAATCCAGCCGCGTGAGCCACGGTCTACCGCTCGCCGGATTCGTGGCATACTGGCAGCAGGCCCGGCGCGGGCAGCCTCTGGGCGCGGTCGTCGGAATCTGGGATCGAGTTCTGGGATTCAGGAGCGCTCGGACGTTAGGGGCGTCTGCGGGAGGCGGACCGTTTGCATCGAACGCTCGACTCCCCAGCGCGAGGCGAGCGACGAGGCTGACCTGCTGGCAGCGGTGCTGCGGGCCGCGACGGAGTACGCGATCATCGGCACCGACCGCGCCGGCCTCGTCGCAGTCTTCAACGAAGGTGCCGAGCGCATGCTCGGCTATCGCGCCGCCGACGTGGTGGGCCGGGAGACGCCGCTGCTCTGGCACGATCTGGCCGAGGTGCGCGCACGCGCCGCGGAGCTAGGATGCGCGCCCGGCTTCGAGGTCTTCGTGGCTGCGGCCCGACGAGGCGCGGCCGAGACGCAAGACTGGACGTTCGTGCACCGGGACGGCACGCGCCGGCGGGTCTCGCTCACCGTCACAGTCATGCACGGCCGCGACGGCAGCGTGGGGGGCTTCATCGGCATCGCGCGCGATATCAGCGCGCACGAGGGCGCGCAGGCGGAGATCGAGCGGCTGAGCCGCCAGCGCGAGCTGATCCTCAGGGCGGCGGGCGAAGGAATCATCGAGGTCGACGCCCAGGGGATCGCGACCTACGCGAATCCCGCGGCCGAGCGTATGACGCGCTACGATGCTGCGGAGCTGGTCGGCCGTCCGCTGCACGGCCTCGTCCACCACTCCAAGGCGGATGGCACTGCCTACCCGGCCGACGAGTGTCCCATCCTCATCACGCTTCAGGACGGCGCGACGCACCGCGTGGCGGGCGAGGTGTTCTGGCGCCGGGACGGCACGCGCTTCGCGGTGGAGTACGTAAGCACGCCCATCAGCGAGGACGGCGCGATCGTCGGGGCCGTGGTCGTCTTCGCCGATATCACGCGGCGTGAACGGGCCGAGGCCGAGGTTCGTCTCCTCCAGACCATTGCGTTGGCCATCGGCGAGGCAGAGGACTTGAGCGCCGCGCTGAGCACGGCGTTGCGGAAGGTCTGCGAGGCCACGGGCTGGGTGCTCGGGCAGGCGTGGACGCCGCACCCCGACGGGACGACGCTCGAGTGTACGGCGACGTGGTGCGACGCGCCGCGAGCGCGCGAGCCGTTCGTCGCGGCAAGCATGGCGGGCCAGTTCTCGCCGGGGCAGGAGATGGTCGGCCGCGCGTGGCTGACGAGGCGGCCGGTGTGGGTGCGCGACGTCACCTTGGACCGTGGCTTCCAGCGCGCCGCCGCGGCGCGCCTCGCGGGCTTGCAGGGCGCGCTCGCCGTTCCGGTGCTCGCCGGCGACGAAGCAGTGGTCGTGCTGGAGTTCTTCCTGCGCGAGCCCCGCGCGGAGGACGAGCGACTGGTGGACATCGTGTCCGCCGTCGCCGCCCAGCTCGGCACGGTGATCCGCCGCAGGCGCGCCGAGGCCGAGCAGGCGCGCCTGCTCCGGCAGGCGGAGGCCGCCGAAGCGCGCTTCCGCGAGCTCGTGGAGTCGGCGCCGGACGGCATCGTCACCGTCGGTGACGACGGGCGCATCGTCCTGGTCAACTCGCAGACGGAGAGACTGTTCGGCTACCGGCGCGACGAGCTGCTCGGCCAGCCCGTCGAGGTGCTGCTGCCCGAGCGCCTGCGCGGCGCGCACGCCAACCACCGCGCGCGCTATGCCGCGGCTCGACGCACGCGCCCGATGGGGACCGGTCTGGAGCTGCGCGGTCGCCGTCGAGACGGCAGCGAGTTCCCCATCGAGATCAGCCTTAGCCCGCTGCCGTCCGAGCACGGCGTTCTGGTCACGAGCATCATCCGCGACATCACGGAGCGCAGGCGCTCCGCGGAGCGGCTGGCCGACCTATTGGCGGCCGAGCAGGTCGCACGCGCGCAGAGCGAGCGTCTGGCCGCCGAGCGCGCGGCCATCCTGGGACAGCTCGCGGATGGCGTGGTCATCGCCGATCCGGCCGGCCGCGTCGTCTTCGCCAACGACGCCGCGCGCCAGCTCTATGGCCTGGCCGAGCGGAACGCGCCCCTCGAGGCCTCCATCGCCGGCCTGCGCCTTCTCAACGCCGGCGGGCAGCCGATTCCACCGGACGACGACCCATTGGCGCGGGCCGTCCAGCGTGGTGAGACCCTGGTCGGCGCGGAGATGCGCATCCCGCGCCCAGACGGCCGCGAAATCGTCGTGGAGGGCAGCGCAGCCCCCGTCGTGGGCGATGACGGGACCCGGTTGGGCGCCGTGCTCACCCTGCGCGATGTCACTGCCACCCGCGCGCTGGAGCGCCAGAAAGACGACTTCCTGGCCAGCGTGTCGCACGATCTGCGCACGCCCCTCGCCGGCATCAAGGCGTCCATCGGCGTCGTGCTCGCCAACGAGCCGCCGGACACGCCGGAGCCGCTCCACCGCATGCTGCTCAATATCGACCTCGCCGCCGACCGCATGACCCGGCTGGTCGGCGAGCTGCTCGAGCTCACGCGCCTGAAGGCCGGACGCGTGCAGCTCCAGCCCGTGCCATGCGACCTGCGCGACCTGGCGCGGCGGGCGACCCGCGCGATCGAGCCCCTGGCCCAGGCCCGCGGCCAGCGGGTGGAGCTCGCGCTGCCCCGGCGGCGGGCATCCGCAGTGGTCGACGCCGAGCGCGTGGAGCGCGTGCTGCTCAATTTGCTCAGCAATGCCCACAAATACGGCCGCCCGGGCGGGCTCATCCGCATCAGCCTGACGCAGCGCGCCGACGAAGCGGTCTTCGCCATCGCCGACGACGGCCCGGGCATTGCGGCCGACGAGCAAGCGCGCATCTTCGAGCTGTTCTATCGCTCGGAGACCGATGCCACCCGCCGCCACCAGGGGAGCGGCCTCGGCCTGCCCATAAGTCGCGCCTTGGTCCAGCTCCTCGGCGGCCGGGTCTGGGTCGAGAGCAGCCCCGGCAACGGGGCCATCTTTTATGTCGCGCTTCCGCGACGATACGCGCTGCCCGAAGCGCCTTTGGAAGGGACCCGTGAAGATCCTCATCGTTGACGACGACCGGCACATCCTCGACGCCCTCAGCGTGGGCTTCCAGCTCCAGTGGCAAGACGCCACCATCATCGCCGCCAGCGACGGCGACGAGGGCCTGCGCGCCTTCTACGAGCACAACCCCGACGTGGTCGTCCTCGACATCGCGATGCCGGGCAAGAGTGGCTTCGAGGTCCTGCAAGAGATCCGCCGCACCTCGGACGTTCCGGTCATCATGCTCACCGCCCGCGGCGAGGAGCTCGACCAGGTGCGCGGCCTGGAGCTCGGGGCCGACGATTACGTCGTCAAGCCCTTTGGCCACCTGGCCCTCCTCGCCCGCATCAAGGCGGTGCTGCGTCGCGCCGAGCTGCCGGCGCCGATCCGCGCCTTGCCCGATTTTGTCGCCGGCGACATCGCCGTCAACTTCCAGAGCCACCAGGTGACCCTCCGCGGCGTGCCGGTCAAGCTCACACCGGTCGAGTACAAGCTCCTCTACCACCTGATTCGCAATGCCGGCCGGCTCATGCCACACCAAGCGCTTCTCGACTACGTGTGGGGCGAGGACTACGGCGCGACGACCCACTATCTGAAGGTCTTTATCAGCCGGCTGCGCGCCAAGATCGAGCCTCCGGACGGCCCCGGCTACATCGAGACCGAGCGTGGCCTCGGCTATCGCTTCGTTCGGCCGACGGACGTCCCGACGACCGGCACGCGCGCGGCCCCCGACGAGGAGGAATCCTAGCGGCCGCCGCGTGCCGCGGCGTTGACATTCTGTTTACCGCCGGCAACGTGTCTGCCAACCCGCGCCTGCCATGATCGGCGCAGCGCCCGCCAGGCCGCGGGTCACGGCCGGACCGGTCCACCAGGGGAAGTCCAGAGGGGGCTTCGCCCCCTCTGGGATTCTCAATGAGGGGTCGCCATCCGTCGACCGACTGCGCGGGTACCATTCCGCCAACGGAGGAGGCGCTGTGATGGCTGCCAGGCGGCGACGCAAGCCGAGCGCGCCGGCGACGAAGACAAAGGACGACCGTGGCTTGCCGGGCGACGGCAAGGGCCGCGTCGACGTGGTCGGGCGGTCGGGCGTGTACCCGGTGTCGAGCCCGGAGGGCGCACGGGGCGACGCACCTGTTCGTGGCCAGATGGAGTGGGGCCAGGGCACGAGGGGCGCCGCCGGCTACTGGGACCACGGTGACTCGGAGCTGATGACCCTGAGCCCCGAGGGTGAGCCCCAGCACCCTGA
>JACQUS010000139.1 GCA_016210125.1 Chloroflexota bacterium
GTACTCGTATATGCAGTATATCTCAATCTGCCCTGCGAGCACGCGGCCGGCCCTGCGAGCACGTGGCCGGCCCTGCGAGCACGTGGCCGGCCCTGCGAGCACGCGGCCGGCCCTGCGAGCACGCGGCCGGCCCTGCGAGCACGCGGCCGGCCCTGCGAACGCGCGGCCGGCCACGGCGTGGCCCGGGGCGTCCCGTGTCGCGGTCGTCGCCTGCCTGCGCTGCTCTACGGCTGGCCGCCCGGTCGACCGGGGCGGCCGGCGTCGCGCCCTTCGCCGCGCCCGCGACCGTGGCCCTCCTCGCTGCCGAGCATCGGCGTCGCCACGGGCGTGGCCACGCGTGGGGCGACGACCGGCGGCCGCCCGCCGCCGGCGCCCGGCGGCGCGTCGCCCTGGCCACGCTCACCGCGCGCACGCTGGCCGGGCGGCTGTGCCGGCGACGCGCGCGGCCCAGCCTCGCGCTCGGGATGTCCCTCCGACTCCGGCGTGTCGGCTCGGCCCTGGCCGCGGCCCTGGCCCGCCGGCAGCCGGTCGTCGTCGTCGGCCAGCGTCTCGGTCAGCGCGGCGACGCTCGCCTGGAGCGCGGCGTACGGACCGTCGCCGATGTGGCCGGCGCGGTGCATGGCCTCCAGCTCGCGACGCAGCGCGTCGAGCTGGTTTTGCGCGGCGCGCCCTTGGCCGCGCGCCAGCGCCGCCTCGGCCGCCTCGAGCTTGGCACGCAGGCCGCGGTAGCTCTCGCCCGGCACGCGGCTTTCGCCGGCGAGCGCCTCCACCTGCGCGGCAAGCTGCTGGAGACCGGCCGCCGCGGGCGCCGTCGCCGTGAGCGGCGCCGCGGCCCTGGCCGCCGCCGTCGCAGTGACAGTCGCGCCGGCACTCGTGCGCACGGGCGGGCGCTCGGCCGTCGTGCCCGCGCGCCCGACGCCCGCCGCGCGCTCACCGCCCGCCGGCGTCGCGGCGGCCGCGCCGGCCCCCTTCCCGCGCTCGCTAGCACGCTCCTTGGCCCGCTCCAGGCCGCGCTGCGCCCGCTCGCGCGCCCGCTCGATGGGCGCCTGCGCGGCCTCGTCCGCGCGCGCGACAGCCTTCTGGAGCGCCGCCTGCTGGCGCTGGATACTGGCTTCGAACCGCGCGAGCACCGCGTCCACCGGCTGCCCCTGGCCCTCGGCCCTTTCCAGATGCGCCTCCGCGTCGGCCAGCGCCCGGGCGTGGGCCTCGGAGGCCATGCGGGCAGCCGCCGGGTTGTTGCTGTCGAACGCCCTCTCGACCTCGGTGAGGCGCCTGGCGGCCAGGTCGAGGTAGACCTGCGCGCGCGCCTCATCGGATGTTGCCGTGGCCACCTGCACCTGCTCGATGGCCAGCTTCACACCATAGAGCACCTCGCCCGGCTGGGCCTCCTGCGCCGCGAAGGCCGCGCCGCCGGTAGTCAGCACCAGGGCCGCGACGGCAAGCGCGCTGAGCGCCGGCACGCTCAGGCGCGGCAGCGCGCCGAAGAGCCCTTGTGCCCACCAGGGACGCCGCTTCTTGCCCCGTGTCTCGCCCCATTTCTCGCCATGGAGCGCCGCCACGAAGGCGTAGCGCGCGCGGGCCTTGCGCGTCGGGTCTGGGGCCACGGCCGGTGGGACCACCGCCAGGGCGATGCGCAGCAGCGGCCCCAGCTCGGCGCGCGCGTCGGCATGGTCGGCGAGGCACTGCGCCGCCGTCCTGCGCCCGGCCTTCACATCGGCGACGCATTGATCGAGGAGCACATCGATCGGCGACCGCCCCATCAGCTCTCCTCCCGCTCCAGCACCCGACGCAGCTCGTGCAAGGCGCGGTGCTGAATCACCCGCACGTTGGTTTCGGTCTTCCCCAGGGCCGCCGCGATCTCGCGGTGGGACAGGTCCTCCAGGAAGCGCATGACGACGACCTGCTGCTGATCGACCCTGAGCCGCTTGATGGCCTCGCGCACGCGCTCCTGCTCGAGGCGCAGATCGTGGTCCGGGCCGGCGTCGGCGCGCGAGTCGGTCGCACCGTCCGGCAGCGGCTCGACGAAGCGCCGGCGACGATAGAAGTTCACGACCACGTTGTGGGCGATCGTGAACAGCCACGCGACGAAGGGACTGCCGCCGGGACGGAAGCGCCCCAGCGCGCGCCACGCCTGGAGGAAAACCTGTTGCGTCAGGTCCTCCGCGTCTTCGACACGGCCCGTCCGGTAGTAGACGTGGCGATAGATCCGATCGTAGAAGCGGTCGTACAGCGCGGTGAAGGCCGCGGCGTCTCCGCCAATCGCCCGCGCAACCAAACCGTCGACGTCGGACTGCGCCGTGCCGGACACGTCGGCCACGCGATCCCGCCCTTGGGAGAGGGCCTGCCCGGGCACCTCCGCCCCTCCACCCACGTGGCACCTTCCTTAACAGCGCCGATCGCCCAGTTGTTACAACGTGTTACAACGCGGTGTTACAACGCGGCGCGGCACGCCAGGTGACCCAGCGCCAGGCTATCGCGCCGCGATCGGCGCCGCGGGTAATGCCTCGCTGCTTGTGACGCAGCAGGAGCGTCGAGGGCCCGGGGACCGCCGAACGCCGCATCCAGGGGCACGCCCCCCGAGCACGCGAAGGCCCGCGGCCGCCCGGCCCGTGGCACGGCCTGCGCCCCTAAGCGACGCTGCGGGCGCGGTGCACGCGGTCGAGCAGGGTCTGCTCTTCGGCGGCGGTGAGCACGTGGCCGCACTGCAGGCAAGAGAGCGACGTGCCGCCAAAGATGTCCTGCTCGACGAACACGTCACCGCGGCAGCGTGGGCAGCAACGCAGGTATCCCAGCGGCATCGCGCACCTCCTGCGGCCATCCAGCGGTCGACGAGCCCCACGACGCGCATCGCCGTGCATGCAACCACATGAACGCGCCGGCCTGCCACAAGGTTTCGTCCGCAGCGGCGTTTTGGGCATCAACGGTAATAATTCACGCCTTTGCGTGTCGATTGACACGGGTGGCGCGCAGGTGCGATCGTGTGGGAGAGACGACCCATCGGAAACGGCCGGCGCGCCGGCGGGAGGCCGCGATGCTCACCGGCGTGGACCACCTCGTGGTCCTGGCGCGCGATCTCGGCGCGGCCGTCGCGGCCTACGCGCGGCTGGGCTTTACCGTCACGCCCGGCGGCGAGCATCCGGTCGGGACGCACAACGCACTCATCCCGTTCATGGACGGCTCGTACGTCGAGCTGATCGCCTTCAAGGAGCCGGACCGGCCGCACGAGCACCGCTGGTGGCCCTTCCTGGCCACCAGCGGCGGGCTGATCGACTTCGCTCTTGCCAGCGACGACCTCGAGGGCGATCTGGCTGCGGCGACCGCGCGCGGGCTGCGCTTCGTGGCCGAGGCGGGTCGGCGCCTCCGCCCCGACGGCCAGGCCCTGGCCTGGCGCATCGGCCGGCCGTCGGGCCCCGACGCGGCCCTGCCGTTCCTCATCCAGGACGTGACGCCGCGCAGCCTGCGCGTGCCCGAGGGCACCGCGCGCGCGCATCGCAACGGGGCCGCCGGCGTCGCGGAGGTCTATGTCGCCGTCGAGGACCTCAACGCCGGCGTGCTCGCCTACGCGGCGCTGCTGGGCGCAGGGGCCGCCGACGCGCTGCCCGACCGGCGCTTCGGCGTGGAGGCGCGCGCCCTTGAGTGCGGCGCGGCGCGCATCGTGCTGCTGCCCCGCCACGCGGTGCTCGACCGGCTGCCGGCCAGCGCGCAGCGGCGCGGCCCCGGCGTCTGCGCCGCGGCACTCCGCGCAGCAGGGCGCACCGCGGCGGCCCTCGACCCCGAGCACGCGATGGGTGCACTGCTCTTTCTCGCTCCGCGGTAGGTTGAAAATAGCCCTCGCTCGCGGGCTGCCCCACCCCGCCCCGAGAGAAACTCCCAGAGGGGGCAAAGCCCCCTCTGGACTCCCTCACAAGGGGAGGTATTTCTCGGAGCGTGTGGCACTCGTTCCGTAGGGGCGGGGCTTGTCCCCGCCCGA
>JACQUS010000140.1 GCA_016210125.1 Chloroflexota bacterium
GGCCCGGACGGTACCCAAGCTGGCAAGCACCGTGCGCCGCCACGACGCGGATGAGGCGCCCGGGGGCGACGAAGGCCGGCACGGCCTCGGCGGCCAGCGGCAGGCGCTCCTCGAGCAGCTCGACGCGCGCCAGGGGCTGCGCGTGGAGCTCAGCCGGCAGCGCCGCCAGCGAGCCGACCAGCTCGCCGAGCCCGGCGCCGGCGAGCGCCAGCACCATCATCAGAGCGACCGGCGCCAGCCCGCCGGGCACCACGCCGCCCTGCCAGGGCACGAGCGTGCCCAGGGCGAGACCCGTCGCCGCGCCGAGCAGCGCCCCGACGGCGATGCCCGCCGCGGTGCGGTTCCAGCCAGCGCCCCGCAGGAGCGTGGGCGGAACGGCCTCGTCCGACGCGGCGATATCGTCGCGGGCCGCATAGGCCAGACTGAGGATTACGCCGTAGGCCAGATAGGCCAAGAGCGTCGTGTAGGTCGGCAGCGGTCCGGCGCCGATGTCGACGCCGAGGACCCCGGCGCCGAGGAGCGGCAGCGCGACGAGCAGCGTGCCGACCCACAGCACCAGGGCGAAGAGCAGGCCGCGCAGCCAGCCCGGGCCGACCCAGCGCGGCTCCCACCAGGCGGCGTAGGCCAGCGCGCCGGCCATGGCCACCACGACCTGCAGGCCGAGCGCGACGTAGAGCGTCGGCTGCGCCGGATCGACCAGGCGATTCTGCACGAGCGCCTGGAGCCACTCGGCCATGAAGCGGTGGCTCAGCGAGGCGGCCGGAGCGACGAGCGCGAACAGGTGTACCAGCGCATAGCCGGCGAGGTACACGGTGAGGAGGACGACTGTGGCGCTGAACCCGGCGACGACGGCACGTTGGACACGATCGGTCGATGCGTGAAGCGGTGTAGCGAGCATCGCGCGCCTCCCTCGCGGCTGGCCGGCCACGCCTACCGGAGGGACGCTCGTGCGGTCGCGACGCTTCAGCGCCCGGCGCTGCGCCGCGCCGCAAGCATCCCTAGCACCCCCACGATGCCCGACCCGCGGCGCGGCCGTCTGTGACGGCGGTCAACACTACGTACGGTGCGCAAGTGCCTCAAGCTGCGTACGATCGGTCACGACGATGCGCCCGGGCTCCAAGCGGATGACGCCGCTGCGCGCCAGGCGCGATAGCGTGCGCGAGACCACCTCGCGCGCCGTGCCGAGCAGTGAGGCCAGCTCGCGCAGGCTCAGGTCGCGCGGCACGACGACTTCGCCGTTCGGCACCGGCTGCAGCACGGCGACCTCGTCGTACAGCCAGCTCGAGACGCGCTCGGCCACGTCCTTGAAGGCCAAATCGTGGACGAGCTGCGCCAGCCGGCCGAGCTGCGCGGCCAGCGCACGGCCGATGAAGCGCTGGAAGGCCGGGCTCTGCGCGGCCAGGCAACACGCCTGCTCCGCGCTGAGGCGGTAGAGATAGCCCGGCTCCACGGCGCGCACCGTGAACCAGCAGCGCTCGGCCGCCAAGACCAGCGGCGCGACGTCGAGCGCGTCGCCCCGGTGTAGGACGCCGAGGACCTGCTCGTGCGCGTGGCAGCCGCGTACGAGCACCGCGCGCCCCGCGGCCAGCAATTCAAGGCCGGGCCACTCGTCGCCCTCGCGAATGAGCACGTCGCCGCGCTCGAAGGGCCGCCGCTCCAGGTCGGCGCACGGCAGGGCCACCGTGTCGGCAAGCAGCGTGTCGATGGTCGATTCTCCGTTCGGCGATTTCACCTGCATAGTCTCGCCCCTCGCAACTAGCTTGTGGGGGATGGCCCAGCGGTCAGCGCTGGGCCATCCCGGCCATGCCGGCGCGTCTCCTATGTAGAGCGCCGGCGTCCGTCCGTCTGTGATCGCGGTCAAGCAGGGCGGCCGCCGAGGTGGCGCTGCAGCGCCGACGGGTCGTGCAGCACGATGCTGCCGCGCCGGCAGGTCAGGATGCCGTCGCGGCTCCAGCGACTCAGCGCCCGGCTAACCACCTCGCGTGCGACGCCGACGCGCTGGGCGAGCTCGGCGTGCGTCAGGCCGACGGCGGCGCCGGCCGCTCCGCCGCTCTCGGCCAGCAGCACCTGCGCCAAACGCGCAGCCACGCAGCGCAGCACCAGCGTCGTCGCCACGTCGACGAGCACCCGCTGGCGCTCCGCTAGCACCCGCAGGAGCGCCGCGCCGATCTGCGGGTAAGCCGGCAGCAGCGCCTCGACGGTCGCCGACGGCAGGTAGTAGAGCGTGCCGTAGTCCAAGGCCTCGGCCGAGGCCGGATTCGTCCCGCCGAAGAAGAGCGGACAGCCGGCGCAGGTGTGCGCCTGCGCCACGCAGAGCACCTGCTCGCGGCCGTCGCGCGCCAGCTTGAAGATGCGCACGCGGCCGCCGCGCACGAACCAGACGCCGGGCGCGGCATCGCCCTCGAAGAAAATGATCTGGCCCGGCGCGAACGAGCGGGTCACGACGGCGGTGCGCAGCGCGGCCAGCGCCGCCTCGTCCAGCTCAGCGAACGGCGGGATGCGCCGCAGCTCGTCAAGACTCGGCCCCACCGGGGCACGCGTCGCCACGGCCACGCCTACACCTCGCGGCGCTCTGAGCGCGACAGGGGTGTGATGCCAGTTTCAGCCATAGCCCCTCTTTTCGGATGCACACCGAGCGCATGCCCGGGCACTTAAGCCGCTCTCCGGCAGCCTCGCGGTGCATCCCCCTGCCACCGGATCCGGCCGCGCACGCACGCGGGGCCGGCTTCATCCACACGATGCGCCTCGGGTGCAGTGCGCCGCTATGACTATCGTCACAGCAGCGTGGGCCGCGGCATGGCAACATAGCAGCGAGAGCGGGAGGGACGGATGCTCGATCAGCCAGCCATGGCCGCGCGCCTACGCAGCCGGCGACACCTGCCGGTCACCCCGGCGGCCGACCCGGGGCCACGCAGCCACGCGTATCGGCTCTTCGTCGTCACGGCGCTCGTCATCGGCCTCACCGGCGGCTTCACCCTTGGCGCGACGCTCGTGCTGGGCCAGGTGACGCAGATTTGGACGCGCGGCTGGCTGGCGCACGCTCAGGTGCACGGCCACACGCAGCTCTGGGGCTGGGTGCTGCTCTTCGCCACGGGTGTGCTGCTCCACGTGCTGCCGCGCATGGGCGGCGCGCCGCAGCGGGCCGGCCGCGCCATCTACGCGCTGCTGCTCGCCGGGCTGGCCGCTCGCGCTCTTGGTCAGCCGCTGGCCGACCAAGAGCTGTTCGCCGCGCTGTTCCTCGTCAGCGGGCCGCTCGAGCTGGCGGCGGTGACCCTGCTCGTCGTCACCGTCACGCGCATCCGCCGCGAGGCCGGGCAGCCGACCGGGCTCTGGGGCGGCTACCTCGGCGCCGCCCTGCGCTGGCTGTGGATCGGCACGGCGCTGGAGGCCTGGGGGGCCATCAGCGCAGCGCGCGCCGGCGCGCTCCTGCTGCCCGGCGGCTGGCACGAGGCCGCCCTGGTCGCTCTGCTGTGGGGCTTCTCCACGCTGTTGATCGCCGGCTTCTCGTTGCGCATGGTAGCCCCCCTCCTGCACATGCCGGCCGCCGACCCGCGCGTGGGCGCGCTGGCCCTGCCCCTCCTCGACCTCGGCGTGGCGCTGAGCGTCGCCGCTCCGCTCGCTCCGCTGCTCGTCGACGGGCCGGTGGCCGCGCTAGCGGGCGCCGCCGGCGCGCTGCTGCTTGTGCTCGGTGCGGCGGCACTGGCGCACGCTGTGCGCCTCTGCCCACTCAGCCAGCTCCGCACGCCACCCACGCCGGGGACAGCCTGGTATGCTCTGTTCATTCGCGTCGCGTACCTCTGGCTGCTGGTCGGCGCGGCCCTCGGCCTGGTGCAGGCCGGCGGCGCGCTGCTGGGCGGCGGACCGGCCGGCTACTTCGCGGCCAACGGGGCGCGGCACGCGCTGACGCTAGGCTTCGTGACGATGATGATCTTCGGCATGGGCGCGCGGCTGCTGCCGGCCTTCAGCGGCCGGCCGTGGCGCGCGCGCTGGCTGCTCTGGGGCAGCTTCGCCGCGCTCAATGCCAGCACGCTGCTCCGAACAGCGCTCCAGCCGACGCTCGGCTACGGCGGCGCCAGCGGGCTGCTCGGACTGGCGGCTGTCCTGGGCCTACTGGGCTACGCGCTGTTTGCGGCGATGGCCCTCCTGACACTTCTCAGCCCGGCGCCGGCCGCCGCGCGGTCTGACGGCTGATGCGCGTGCGCGCGGGCGAGGCCATCGGCGAGTGAAGGCCGTCTATCTGCTGGCCATCTGGCTGCATATCCTCGCCGCGGCGGCCTGGATCGGCGGCATGCTGTTCCTCGCGCTCGTGCTCGTGCCGGTCACGCGCCGACCGGCGTTTCGCGAGGGTGCGGCGGCGCTCGTCGAGGCCGCGGGCCGGCGCTTCCGCTGGGTCGGCTGGGTGGCGTTAGGCTTGCTGATCGCCAGCGGCGTCGTACAGCTTGCCTACCGCGGCTTCGTCTGGGCCGACGTTTGGAGCGGCCGGCTCTGGCAGGGCCTGTTCGGGCAGACGCTCGGCGTGAAGCTGCTGCTGGTGGCCACGATCCTGCTGCTCAGCGCACTGCACGACTTCGGCGTCGGCCCTCGGGCCACCGCCGCCTGGCAGGCCGAGCCCGGCGCGCCGGAGGCGCGGCGGCTGCGGCGGCAGGCGGCGTGGGTCGGCCGCATCAACCTGCTGCTGGGGCTCGCCGCCGCGGCCCTCGGCGTGCTGCTCGTGCGCGGCTGGCCCTAGCGTGCGTGAGGACAACGCGTGAGCACTGCGCCATCGCCGGAGGGGCGGGCGCCACGCCCGCCCCATCCCGCCGCCCTGCGGGCAGGATGCCTGCGCTCCGGGCGTGAGTCCGCTTCACGCCGGCGTGGCCCTGCGGGATCGACGTGATGACGCGGGCGCCGCTCTTGCGCCTGCCGCTCGTGCTCCTCGGCGCGCTGGCGCTCGTGGCCGGCCTGTGGGGCGGGCTGACGCGGCTCGGCTGGGCCGTCCCGCCGCCGCAGCCGGTGCTGGCCGCCGCGCACGGCCCGCTGATGGTCTCCGGGTTCCTCGGCACGCTGATCGGCATCGAGCGCGCGATCGCCCTGGGCCGCCCGTGGGCCTACCTCGGCCCGCTGGCCAGCGGCCTGGGCGCCGTGGTGCTCATCGTCACGCCGACATCGCCGGCCGGGCCGGCCCTGCTGAGCGCCGGCAGCCTCTCGCTCGTGGCCGTCGCGCTTGGCCTCTTCCGCCGGCTGCCGGCCCTCTGCACCGCGATCCAGGCGCTCGGCGCCGCCGCGTGGCTCGTCGGCAACCTGCTGCTGCTCGCCGGCTGGCCGCTGGCCCACGTCGTGCCCTGGTGGGCCGGCTTCCTCGTCCTGACCATCGCCGGCGAGCGCCTGGAGCTGAGCCGGCTGCTGCGCCCGGCGGCCGGCCGGCAGGCGGTGTTCCTGGGCGGCGTGGCGCTGCTCCTCGCCGGCCCGGCCCTCTCGACCCTGCACCTCGACCTGGGGACACGCCTGAGTGGCGCGGGGATGCTGGTCCTGGCCCTGTGGCTGGGCCGCTACGATATCGCGTCGCGCACGGTACGCACCGCCGGGGCGCCGCGCTTTACCGCACTCAGCTTGCTGGCCGGCTACGTGTGGCTCGCCGTCGGCGGGGCAATCGGGTTCCTGGCCGCCGGCGCGGCCGGCGGGCCGCTGTATGACGCCACGGTCCACGCCCTGTTCCTGGGCTTCGTGCTCTCGATGATCTTCGGCCACGCGCCGCTTGTCTTCGCCGCCGTGCTCGGCCTGCCGCGCTTCTACCACCCGCGCTTTTATGTCCATCTCGCGCTGCTGCACGTCACGCTGCTGCTGCGCGTCGCCGCCGACCTCGCAGCCTGGGCTCCCGGGCGACAGTGGGGCGGGCTGCTCAACGTCGTCGTCCTGCTGCTCTTCGCCGCCAGCACGGCGCTCGCGGCGCGGCAAGCTGCGCGCGCGAAGCGGTCCGCCAAGTGAGATCCGCGGGCGGGTGTTCGAGCGGGCTACCCGTGTGGTATCGTGGTGCCGTAAGTCACACGGCAGGGCACCACGGTGATGCAGACGGAGAAGAGCCTCAGCGCCGTGCTCGTGTCTCTGGGCCACTTCACGCATCTAACCGCGGAGGA
>JACQUS010000141.1 GCA_016210125.1 Chloroflexota bacterium
GGCGATCCCCCGCCGCCTCTGGACGCGCCGTGAGCCGCGCGGCCGCCGTCTGGCTGCCGGGCACCTGCGGCGAGCTGGTGCAGGGGGCCATCGGCGGGCAGCGCTTCCTCGTGAGCTGTCCGATCGACGTTTTCGCCCGCGTGGCCGTCGAGCTGGCGCCGCGGGCGCCGATCGCCGCCCCGCCGGACGGGCCGAAGGCCGCCGCAGCGCTGCGGGCCACCCTGGCGCACTGCGGCGCGGCCGCACTGGGCGGCCGGCTCACGCTGGACTCGCCGCTGCCCCGCGGCAAGGGCCTGGGCAGCTCGACGGCCGATGTCGCTGGGGCGATCTACGCCACGCTGCGCGCCCTCGGCCGGCCGGCCGACCCCGCCACCGTCGCGGCGCTCGCCGTCGGCGTCGAGCCAACCAACAGCTCGCTGTTTCCAGGACTGGCGCTCTTCGACCACCGTTCCGGCGCGCGCTACGAGCCGCTGGGCGCGGCTCCGCCGCTGGAGGTCATCGTCCTCGACGAGGGCGGCGCGGTCGACACGCTGGCCTTCAACCGCCGCGACGCGCACGCCGTCCTCGCGGCCAACGAGCCGCAGGTGCGCGAGGCGCTGGCGCTCGTGCGCCGCGGGCTGGCCGAGGGGCGCAGCGACCTCCTCGGCCGCGGCGCGACGCTGAGCGCGCAGGCGCACCAGCGCGTCCTGCCGAAGCGCTGGCTCGCCGCCGTGCTCGACGCGGCGACCGAGGCCGGAGCCATCGGCGTGGTCGCCGCGCACAGCGGGACGGTGCTCGGAGCGCTGGTCGACCCGGCGCGCGCCGCGGCGCCGCGCGTGCTCGCCGCGCTGCACGAGGCGGCCCAGGCGTGCGCCGTGCTCTTCGTCTGCCGCCTGGCCGATGGCGGGCCGCGGTGGCGGCGGCCGGTGTGCGGATCGGCCGCTAGGGGCTCAGCGCCGCCGCGAGGCGCACAAGCTGCGGCAGGAGGCGCGCTTCGAGCACGTCAGCGCTGGCCACCAGCGTGACGCCGAGGATGATGAAGCCGATGCCGAGCCAGCGCCGGCGGTGCACCGGCTCGCCCAGAACGATGCGCGCCGCCAGCGGCACGAGCGCATAGTTCAGCCCGAGCACCGGGACGGCCACGCTTAGGTCGAGGCGCGAGAGCGCCGCCAGCCACACGAGCAGTCCGCCGGCGTAGAGCGCGCCGGCGGCCGGCAGCCGCGGCTCGCGCAGCATGCGCCGCACGAGCTTCGCCGGCCGCGCGAGGTCTGGGCCCTCGATGCGCCCCACGCGGCCCATACCGGTCTTCATCAGCAGCTCGGCGACCACGCCGATGCCAACGCACACGAGCACGAGCATCAGCCCTTCGACGATCGCAGCGCCTCCCGCCTAGTCCGAGCCTACGGGGCCGGGGCCGGTTCCGTCAACATGATCCTCGCCTCCTTGCGGCGTAGTGGTGTGCCGTCGACTGAGCGCGGGAGCGTCGGGAACGCGCCGAGCCGCTCTGGGTCTACCCGGGTAGGTGAGCGCACGATCTTTGGTTCTTCATAATACGGACAAGTGTAGTATGACCGTGCAGTGCCGCTGCGCCGTCACCAACGTAGGGGCGGCGCTTGTCGCCGCCCGCTGGGGTAGGGGGTTCGGGCGGGGACGAGCCCCGCCCCTACGGACCGAGCTCGGGGGGCTGCAGCGAGTAGCTATCGCTGCGAGCTGCTTGGCCGCGGTGCGCGGTGTTCCCACCGAGCAGGAGGGCTGGGGCGCCACCGCCGCGGCCGTGGTATCCTCGAAAGGATCGACACCCTCGGGGATCGTGAGCTCTTGTTCGCTGCGCTTGGACGTGCTGCCACGCGCCATCGCTGGCAGATCGTCGGCGTGTGGCTCGCCCTCCTGGCCGCGGCCTTGCCGCTGGCGCTGCGCGCGCCGAGCGTCCTCCAGGTCGGCGGCTTCTCCAGCGACCAGATCGAGTCGGCAGTGACGCGCCGCGTCCTGCTCGAGGATCTCGACTACGCCGGCAGCGGCCTGCTGGTCATCTTCCGCAGCGCGACGCGCGACGCCGACGACCCGCGCTTCGCCGCGGCGATGCGCGAGGCCCTGCGCGACGTCGCCACGCTGCCGCAGGTCAAGGGCATCACCTACCCCGACGAGGCCCCGCAGCAGGTCGGTCACAGCGGCCGGACGGCCTACGCGCTGATCCGACTCACGGCGCAGCCGCAGCGCGCCGTGCGCCTGCTCGACGAGATCCGCGCGCGCATGCGCCCCACCGAGCTGGAGGCGACGCTGGCCGGCGGCCTGGCCTTCTACGCCGACATCGAGCGCCTGAGCGAGGAGGACCTGCGGCGCGCCGAGCTGATCGCCCTGCCCTTCGCCCTTCTGGCGCTGCTGCTCGTCTTCCGCACCGTGGTCGCCGCGGCGCTGCCGGCGGCCGTCGGCGGGGCCAGCGTCGCCGTCGGCCTCGCGGTCGTCTATCTGCTTGCGCAGCGCTTCGATTTGTCGATCTTCGCCCTGAACGTGACGACGATGCTCGGCCTGGGCCTCGGCGTGGACTACGCCCTCTTCCTCGTCAGTCGCTTCCGCGAGGAGCTGCGCCAGCGAGCGCCGCCCGATGCCGTGGCGGCCGCGGTGGCCACGGCCGGGCGGGCGATCTTCTTCTCCGGCAGCATCGTCTTCGTCGGCCTCCTGGCGCTGACGACCTTCGACTTCATGATGCTGCGCTCGATCGGCGTGGCCGGGGCCATCGTTGTGGCCATGTGCGTGCTGGCGGCGCTGACCCTCCTGCCGGCGCTGCTGGCGTTGCTCGGCCCGCGCGTCGACCTGGGCCGCGTCCTGCCGCAGCGCGAGGGCCGCGGCCGGCTGTGGGCCGCGCTGGCCGAGCACGTCATGCGCCGGCCTGTGGCCGTGCTCCTCACCGTGGCCTTGCTGCTCGTCGCGCTCGGCGCGCCGTTCCTGCGCGTGCGCCTCAGCTCGCCCGATGCCTCGATCTTGCCACCCGACACGCCGTCGCGCCAGGGCTTCGAGCTGCTGCGCCGCGAGTTCGGCGCCGGCGAGCTGGGCCCGGTCCTGATCGCCGTCAAGACGGTCGGGCCGGTCACTGCGCCGGAGAGCCTCAGCGCGCTCTACGACTTCACCCAGCGCATCGCTGCCGATCCGCGTGTCGCGCGGGTGGACAGCATCGTCAGCATCGACTCGCGGATCACTAAGGAGCAGTACCTGATGCTCTACGCCCAGCCTGGGCGCGTCCCCGACGCCTACGCCCGGGCGGCGCTGGCGGCGCTCGTGCGCGGAGACACGACGCTGGTGCAGGTCATCCCGCGCGTCAGCCCGACGGCCTACGAGGCGCAGGACCTCGTGCGCGGCATCCGTGCCCTGCCGCGCGCGGCCGGCATGCGCATCTGGGTGGATGGCACGGCGGCCGAGGTGCTCGACGTGACCGGCCGGCTCTACGAGCAGTTCCCGCGCGCGCTACTGCTCATCGTGGTCGCCATCTACCTGGTCCTGCTGGTGCAGTTCCGCTCGCTCGTGCTGCCGCTCAAGGCGGTGGCCATGAACACGCTGAGCATTCTGGCGAGCTACGGCGCGCTGGTGCTGGTCTTTCAGGACGGCCACCTGAGCTGGCTGCTCGGCCACCGGGCGCTGGGGTTCGTCGAGTCGTCGCTGCCGATCATCCTGTTCTGCATCCTGTACGGTCTGTCGATGGACTACGAGGTCTTCCTGCTCAGCCGCGTGCGCGAGGCCTACGACGAGACCGGCGACAACACCAAGAGCGTGGCGCTGGGCCTTGAGCGCAGTGGGCAGATCATCACCAGCGCCGCGGCCGTCGTGATCGTCGTCAGCTTGGCCTTCGTCGCCGCCGACATCGTGCTGGTCAAGGCGCTGGGGCTGGGCGTGGCCATCGCCGTGTTCGTCGACGCGACCATCGTCCGCGCACTGCTCGTCCCGGCGACGATGCGGCTGCTGGGGGACCTGAACTGGTGGGCGCCGCGCTGGCTGGCGCGCTGGCTGCCGCGGTGGGGGGGAGCATGACACTGGCTCGCTTGGGCCAGGCCGCGCGCCCGGTGGAGCGCAGAGGGGGCAGAAGCTCCCTCTGCACGGGTTTGGAGTGTCCCCAAGAATATGGGGCGGTGGGGCGACCAGAGCCCAGGAAGCTGCCTGGGCCGACGAGCACGGGACGTGGCAGGCTGACAAGCGGTGTGCCATGGCTGGCCGCGGTGCTGTGGCTGATCGGCGCAGCGGCGCTAGGCGGCTGTGCGCAGCCGCCGGCGGCGCTGCCGCCCGTGCCGACGGCGACGCCGACGCCGACGCCGGCCGCCGACCCGCCGGGCTCGCTGCGCCTCGGGGCCGTCCTCCTGCCGGCCGACGAGGCGCCGCACAGCAGCCTCACCGAGTGGTGGTACTACACCGGCCACCTCTTCACCCCGACCGGCCGGCGCTTCGGCTTCCAGTTCGTCGTCTTCCAGGCCGTCCGTGGCCAGGCGCCCGTCGGCTACGCGGCCCACGCCGCCGTGACCGACGGCGCGGCCCAGCGCTTCGTCTACGCCGAGCGTAGCGCGCAAGCGCGCCAGCCGCAGCGCAGCGGCGCGCCCGGCTTCGACCTGCGCGTCGGCGAGTGGCGCATGCGCGGACTGAAGGGGCAGGACGCGCTGAGCTTCGCCGTGGACCGCTACCGCCTCCAGCTCGACCTGCACGCGCTCAAGCCGCCGGTGGCCCACGCCGGCGGCCTGATCTCCTTCGGCGTGGCCGGCGACTCGTACTACTACTCGCGGACGCGCATGGCCGTGCAGGGCACACTGGAGATCGCCGGCCAGCGTATGGCGGTCAGCGGGCAGGCGTGGTTCGACAAGCAGTGGGGCGACTTCCTGGTCTTTCCGCAGGGCGGCTGGGACTGGTTCGCCCTCCAGCTCGACGACGGCAGCGAC
>JACQUS010000132.1 GCA_016210125.1 Chloroflexota bacterium
GCTGTGGACCTCATCGAGATCGGTGCCGGCGGCGGCAGCATCGCCCACGTCGATGAGCTAGGGCTGCTGGCGGTGGGGCCGGAGAGCGCCGGGGCCGACCCCGGCCCGGCCTGCTACGCGCGCGGCGGCGAGCGGCCGACGGTGACGGACGCCGACCTGCTGCTCGGCTATCTGAACGCCGATTACTTCTTGGGCGGCGAGATGCGCCTGGCCGCCGAGCGCGCCGCTGCATCGGTCGAGCGCGGGGTCGGTGTGCCGCTCAAGCTGGCGACCGTCGAGGCGGCGCGGAGCGTCTTCGAGGTGGTCAACGAGAGTATGGCCAACGCTGCTGGCGTCTACGCCGCCGAGCAGGGCGTCGACCTGCGCGACTACACGCTCCTCGCCTTCGGCGGCGCCGGCCCGGCCCACGCCTGGGACGTGGCGCGCCGGCTGTACGTTCGGCGGGTGATGGTGCCGTTCGCAGCCGGCGTCCTCTCAGCACTGGGCTGCGTGCTCTCACCGCTGGCTTTCGACTTCGCCGTCGGGCACATGCGGCAGGTGGAGCTCGTGGACTGGGCGCACGTCAACGCCGCCTACGCCGAGATGGAGGCCGAGGGCCGGCGACTGCTGGCCGCGGCCGGTGTGGCGCACGACGTAAGCGTCGAGCGCGCAGCCGATATGCGCTACCTCGGCCAGCGCTACGAGGTGACGTTTCCGCTGCCGGGCGACGGGCCGCTGGGGCCGGAGCAGGTCCCGGCGATCAAGGAGGCGTTCTACGTCGCCTATCGGCGGCAGTTCGGGCGCGAGATTCGCGAGGTGCCGGTCGAGGCCGTGAGCTGGCGACTCACCGTCGGCGGGCCGCCGCCGGCCGTCGCGCTGCGCTGGCCGGAGCGCGCCGGGCAGCGCGCTGTGGCACTCAAGGGGCGGCGGCCGATCTACTTCGCCGGGGCAGGCGGCTTCGTCGACTGCGCGGTCTACGACCGCTACGCGCTGGTGCCGGGCGCGCGGCTCGCCGGCCCGGCGGTGGTCGAGGACCGCGAGTCGACGGCCGTGGTCCCGCCCGACGCGCGGGCTGCCGTGGACGAGCTGAGCAGCCTGGTGATCGAGCTGGCGAGCTGACCCCGCCCCGGTCCCCCCGCCGACACGGAGACGCGGAGAAAGGGAGACGCGGGGAGGAGACCCGCGGCAGACGTTGTACGAGGAGGAGAACCACGGACGGACGGTTGCCCGACGAGATCGACCGCGGCGCACCGCTCTGCCTCATCCACGGCCGCGTGATCGACGGGCTGGGCGGCCCGCCCATCGACGACGGCTACATGCTCGTCGAGGGCGCCACGATCCGCGCCGTCGGCCGCGCGGCCGACCTCCGCCCCGCGTCGGCCGACGCGCGCCTGGTCGATGTCGAGGGGCAGACCATCCTGCCCGGGCTCATCGACTGCCACACCCACCTGGTCTACAGCGGCTTCCGCAGCCTAGAGGAGATCGACCGCTGCGCGATCGAGACGGCGACGATCAACGCCATCCTGAATGCCGAGAAGATCCTGCGCGCCGGCTACACGACCATCCGCGACGTGGGCTGCATCGGCAACGTGGCCGTCGCCGTGCGCGACGCCATCGCCCAGGGCAAGGTGCGCGGGCCGCGCGTCGTCGCCAGCGGGCGCATCATCGCCCCGACGAGCGGCATGATCGACACGCTGCCCAGCCACTGGGAGCGGCGCATGGGCCTGGGCATCTGCGCCGACGGACCCAACGAGGTGGTCAAGGTCGTCCGCCAGCAGATCAAGGACGGTGTCGACAACGTCAAGCTCGGCGCTAGCGGCGTCGAGGTCGGTCCCTACGCCTACACCTGGATGACGACGATGAGCGAGGATGAGATCCGCGCCGCGGTGCACGAGGCCCACCGCTGGGGGCGCACGGTGGCCATCCACTGCCAATCGTACGACGCCGCCAAGTACGCCCTGCGCGCCGGGGCCGACACCGTCGAGCACGGGACGCGGCTGGATGACGAGGCCATCGACCTGTTCCGCCGCGGCCAGACGGTCCTCGTGCCGACGCTCTGCACGCTCTTCAGCGTGCTGGAGCTAGGCGAGAAGCTCAGCTTGCTGCCGAAGCACCGCGAGGAGATGGCCGTCAACCACCCGCTGTGGCTCGACAGCCTGCGCCGCGCCCACGCCGCCGGCGTGCCCATCGCGGCCGGGGCCGACATCGGCAACCGCTACCCTCACGGCTCCAACGCGCGCGAGCTGGGGTTCCTCGTCCGCGCCGGGCTGACGCCGATGGAGGCCATCGTGGCCACAACGAGCGGCGCGGCGCGCGCACTCCGCAAGGCGGACACGCTTGGCGCGCTCAGCCCGGGCAAGGTGGCCGACGTCGTCGTCATCGACGGCGACCCGCTGGCCGACATCCGCGTCCTCCAGGACCAGGCGCGCATCCGCCTCGTCCTACAGGGCGGGCGCGTCGTCGCCGGCAGCCTGTGGGAGCGCGCGCAAGCTCGCGCTTGACACCGCCCGGCGGACGACGTACGGTGCAGCCGAGCGCTGAGGCGCCGTCGCGGGGCTGTCGGCCTGGCCCGCTCGCCGAGACGGTCGCTATGCAGCTCACGGAGGAGTGCAATGCGTGCCTTTGCCCTTCTGGCGATTCTGACGGTCGTCCTCGCCGCGTGCGCCGGCGGTGGGGCCCCGCAGCCGGCCGCGCCGGCGCCGGCCCCGGCGGCCAAGCCGGCCGAGAAGGCCGCAGCGCCGGCGCCGGCGGCCCCAGCCCCAGCGGCTCCGGCCGCAGCGCCGGCCAAGCCCGCCCAGCCGGCCGCGCCGGCCAAGCCGGCGGAGAAGCCAGCCGCCCAGCCGGCCAAGCCGGCCGCGGCGCAGTTCATCTTCCGCCTCGGCACGGCCACGACGGCGAAGCACCCGAACGGCGTGCTGGCCGAGACGTTCAAGCAGGAGGTGGAGAAGAACTCCCAGGGCCGCATTAGCATCCAGATCTTCCCCAGCGCCGCGCTGGGCGGCGAGCTGGAGATCGTCAACGGCGTCAAGACCGCCCAGATCGAGATGGCCGCCGTCGCCGTGCCCACCGTCGCCTCGATCTCGCCAGCCGTGCAGCTTAGCGAGCTGCCCTTCTTCTACGCCGACTATGACAGCGCGCGCAAGGTGCTCGACGGCGAGCCGGGACAGATGGTCCTCAAGACGCTCGAGCCGCAGGGCGTCAAGGGCCTGGTGTGGGGTGAGATCGGCTTCCGCGGCGTGCTCAACCACCGCAAGCCCGTCCAGACCGTCGCCGACGTGCGCGGGATGAAGATCCGCGTCGTCGAGAACCCGCTCTACGTCGCCACGTGGCGAGCGCTCGGGGCGAACGCCGTGCCCATGGCCTGGCCAGAGGTCTACACCGGCCTCCAGCAGAAGACCATCGACGGTGTGGACACGAACTACGCCGGGATGATCGACGCGAAGCAGTACGAGGTCGCCAAGCACCTGGCGCTGACGAACCACAGCTACACCGGCAACCTTCTGCTCATGAACATGCCCAAGTTCGCGGCGCTGCCGGCCGACCTCCAGAAGGTCATGCAGGACGCGGCCAAGGTCGGCGCCGGCGAGGCGCGCAAGGCCGCCAAGGCCATCGACGACGGTGCTGTCGACACGATGAAGGGCCAGGGCGTAGCGGTCACGACGGTCCAGCGCGACGAGTTCCGCAACGCCATGAAAAGTGTGCACGACGAGTTCATTCCCAAGATCGGCGTGGAGATCGTCTCCAAGGCGCAGGCGCTCCTGCGCTAGGGGCTGACGAGACGCTCTCGTCGTGGACGCATGTGCGCTCGCGCCGGCGCGGCGACCGGCGCGAGCGCGCGGGCTGCCTCAGGGCGCCCGGCCTGGCTCGCCCTTCTCGGCCTCGTCCCAGGTAAGGCCCCAGCGCTGCCGGCGCAGGCGCCCGGTCCCCGGGAACGGCGTATGCGCCGCGATGAGCAGCGCATCGTGGGCCAGCGCCCACTCGGCCACGCGGTGCCGCGAGGCGATAGTCTGCCGGCCGTCGTAGTCCACTTCAGCCAGCCACTCCGGACGCTCGAACTCGACGGGGTGATGGACGACATCGCCGATGTGCATCGCATAGTGCCCGCCGGCGTGCAGCGCGACGCACGCGTGGCCGAGGGTGTGGCCCGGCGACGGCCAGAGCAGCACATTGGGGGTCACGGCCGTCTCGCAATCGGCCAGCACCACCCGCTCTCTCAGCGGCTCCAGATTTTCGCGCAGCACCGGATACTTCGCCAACCGATGCGGCGCAGCGAAGAACTCCCAGTCGGCGCGCAGCAGCCAGTAGGTCGCGCGGGTGAACGTCGGCACGAACTGCCCGTCGTGCTCGACCGTGCACCAGCCGATATGGTCGGCGTGGGCGTGGGTCAGCACGACCATGTCGATGCCCTCGGGACGCACGCCGAGGGCTGCGAGGTTGCGCAGCAGCGTGCCGGCGTCGCGACCGGGTAGCGAGTTGAGCGCCGCGCGCGTCGAGGGCTTGGTGCCCAGCCCGGTGTCGATGAGCACGAGCTTGCCGTCGGAGCGCACGAGGATGCAGTTCATGCTCCCGTCGGCGTAGCCGTCGGGCTCCAGGTCCGGCACTTCCGCCTGCCACACGGCCGGGGGGACATCCTCCATGCGCCGCGAGCGCGACGCCGGGCGTGCGGCGCTCGCCGCTCCCTCCTCCGGCTGCCCAGCGGAGCGGTCCTCGACGAGGGTCTTGAAGAACATGCTGACTGGCATAGCGATGGTGCCGTCGCTCACGACGCTGAAGGTGAGTGCGCCCAAGCGAAACGTGGCAGTCGCTGCGTTCACTGCGTTCCCTTCTCGCCCGCCTTTGGCGCCGATCGTCGCCGGCGCGCCGCCTAGTGTACACGTTGTGGCGCAGCGGCTCAAAGTCGATGCAAGGCCGATCGCCTCTCGTGCAGACACGGTTGAGGCCGCCGGGAGGGTCGGCATGTCGCGCCGGCGTGGCGGCGCAGCGAGACGGGTTGTCGTTGCCGGAGGTCACAGGTAGAATAGCTTCCTAATACCGGCCGTGGAGGCGTCCACCCCGTGGACAGCAGCCTGATCGTCATGCTGGCGCTCATCGCCGCCAGCGCCGCCGGCCTTACTTGGGTGCTGCGCGGCAGCCGACGCATGCTGGGCGTGGCCCCAGGCCCCTGGGGCATCGTCGAGCTGGTCCTGGCCCTCTTTTTTATGCTCGGCATGCTCTACGCGTCGGCCCTCCAGGTGATCGTCCGCTACGCGCTGTCCGACTTCCTCACCGTGCCGTGGACCGAGGAGTTCGCCCGCCTGCTCCTGGTCTGGGCCGCGTTCTGGGGCGCGCTGATGGCCCACCGCTCCGACGAGCACATCGGCGTGGCGGTACTTTTCGACACCCTGCCGCCACTGATGCAGCGTGTGGGCCGGCTGCTCGGCGACCTCGTGGCCATCGGCTTCCTCGCCGTGGTCGTGTGGCACGGCTGGCAGGCCGCGCAGCTCCAGCACGCCATCACGACGATCACGCTGGGGCTGCCGGTGGCGGCCTTCGCCTACACCGTGCCCGTCTGCGGCACGCTGATGATCCTTTACACACTCCGGCTCTTCGTCATGCGCCTGCGCGGCCGGCCCGTCCACGGCACAACGGCGCAGGAGGTCTAGGCCGTGCCGCCGCTGGCCATCGTCTTCGCTGTCTTCATCGGCCTGTTCCTCTACCGCGTCCCGGTGGCCGTCGCCCTCGGCGCGGCGACGCTCGTGGGCATGGTGCTCAGCCCGGTGCCGATCACGCTCACCACGCTGCCTACGGTGATGTGGCAAGGCGTGAACCACTTCGTCCTGCTGGCGATTCCTTTCTTCATCCTGATGGGCAACCTGGCGCTGGTGAGCGGCGTCACGCGGCGGCTGGTCGACTTCGCCGCGGCGTTCGTGGGACACATCGCTGGGGGGCTGGCGCACGTCGGCATCGTCGTGAACATGATTATGGCCGGCATGTCGGGCTCCGACCTCGCCGACGCCGCCGCCACCGGCTCCATCCTGATCCCGGCGATGAAGCGCGTCGGCTACCCGGTGGCCTACGCCGCCTCGATCATCGCCGGCGCGGCGACGATCGGGCCGCTGGTTCCGCCGAGCATCGCATTCATCCTCTTCGCCGCCGTGACCGACGTCTCGGTCGGCCGGCTGTTCCTCGGCGGCGCCGTCCCCGGCGTCGCGCTCGCCTTGTTCATGATGCTCCAGGCGTACTTCGTCGCCAAGCGCCACGGCTATCCGCGCGGGCCGCGCATCTCTGGCGGCGAGCGCGCGCGGGCCACCCTCGTCAGCCTACCGGTGCTCGTCATCCCCATCGTCGTGCTCGGCAGCATCCTGGGCGGCATCGCCACGCCGACCGAGGCGGCGGTCGTCGGCGTCCTCGCCGTCAGCTTCGTCGGCAGCGTGCTCTATCGCGAGCTCAGCCTCAAGGGCTTCGGCGAGCAAGTCGTCCTCACGCTGAAGACCACAGCGACGATCTTCTTCATCATCGCCACCGCATCGGCCTTCGCCCGCGTGCTGACGCTGTACGGTGCGGCGGCCGGCCTGGCCAACTGGGTCACCAGCCTCACCGACAACCCGCTCGTCTTCCTGCTCGGTGTCAACGTGGTCTACCTCCTGCTCGGCTGCTTCATCGACACCGTACCCATCATCCTGGTGTTCGTGCCCCTGCTCATGCCGACGGTCAGCGCGCTTGGCATCGATCCGGTGCACTTCGGCGTCGTCACCGTGTTCAACCTGCTCATCGGGCTCATCACGCCGCCCTACGGGCTGACGATGTACCTCGTCTGCCGCATGGCTGGCATCTCGCTGGCCGAGTTCTGGCGCTACTGCTGGCCGATCTTCTTCGTCCTCGTCGGCACGTTGCTGCTGACGACGGTGTTCCCGCCAATGACCACCGCGCTGCCGAACCTCATCATGCGCTGACGGCCCCTTGACAATCGTCAAACTGCTGCATAGCTTCCATGTGAGGCACCGGCGATCCACAGTCTAGCGGGAGGGAAGGAGAAGGCCATGAGCGCGCGTCTGGTGCGACCCCTAATCCTGTGCGGTGTCCTGGTCCTCACGTTGGCGCTACTGGGCCTAGCGGCCTGCGCGCCGCAGCCGGCCCAGCCGGCGCCGGCCAAGCCAGCGGAGCCGGCGAAGGCGGCCGCGCCCGAGCCGGCCAAGCCAGCGGCTCAGCCAGCGCCGGCCAAGCCAGCCGAGCCGGCCAAGCCAGCGGCCCAGCCCGCGAAGCCCGCGGCGCAGCCGGCCAAGCCGGCCGCCCCGGCGCAGACCTACCGCTACCGCCTGGGCATCGTCGTCTCCAAGGCCGCGCTGGGCGGCGAGTTCGGCACGACGTTCGTCGAGAAGGTCAAGGAGAAGAGCAACGGCCGCATCCAGGTCGACTTCTTCGACAATGCCCAGCTCGGCGGCGAGACGGAGATGATGGGCGGCCTGCGACTCGGCACCATCGACATGGCGATCGTCGGCTCGGGGATCGTCGGCCAGGTGGAGCCGACCTTCAGCCTCACCGAGCTGCCCTTCGTGTGGAAGGACGCCAATCACGTGCACGGCGTGCTGGACGGCGCGGTCGGCCAGCGGATGACCAGCATGCTAGAGCCCAAGGGCATCAAGGTCCTAGCATTCGGCGAGTGGGGCTACCGTGACCTGCTGGTGCGGACCAAGCCGGTCAACAGCGCCGACGACGTCAAGGGCATGAAGGTCCGCGTCATCGAGAACCCGATCTACGTCTCGACGTGGCGGACCTTCGGCGCTAACCCGGTGCCGATGGCCTGGCCGGAGGTCTACACCGGCCTCCAGCAGGGCACCATCGACTCCGTGGACACGAACCCCATCGGCATGCGCGACGCCAAGCTCTACGAGGTGGCCAAGAACCTGGCGCTGACGCATCACATCTACACCGTGATCGTGCTCCAGATGAACCTGGAGAAGTGGAAGGCCCTGCCGCCCGACCTCCAGCAGGCCATCATGGAGGCGGCCAAGGAGGGCTCGAAGGCCAATCGCGAGCGCGCCAAGACCGAGAACGAGAAGGCCATCGACATTATGAAGGGCGCCGGGGTGGCGACGACGACCCCGGACATCGCCAAGTTCCGCACCGAGGCCGAGAAGGTGCACAAGCAGTTCTCGGCCCAGGTCGGCCCCGACCTGCTCAAGCAGGTCCAGGACGCCGCGAAGTAGTCCGCTGACCTCACCCCCTGCGATCCCCCTCTCCGCGCGCGGAGAGGGGGACAGGGATGGGTGGCGCCCGTCCTCGGCGTAGCGCAATGACGTGGCGGTCCGGCCCCAAAGCGGGCCGGTCGGCCGTGCTAGGGTCGTATTGCTAGGGTCGTATTGTCGCTTCCTCTACCGTCGCCAAGTATCCCCTGCTCGGCTCGCCACCGGGCACCTGACCACCGATCGCGTAAATCTTCCCATTGCTCACGGCCACGACGCCCAGGCTGGCGCGGGCTGTGGGCATACTCGTCCGCGTGGCCCACGTGTTCGCTACGGGGTCATATTCCTCGGTAGTAGCCAGCGCTCCGCCTCTGTATCCCCCGATCGCATAGAGCTTGCCGTTGGATGCGGTTACCACGCCAAGGACACTCCGTGCCGTTGGCATGCTGGCCCGCGTCACCCACGCATTCCGCACGGGATCGTA
>JACQUS010000142.1 GCA_016210125.1 Chloroflexota bacterium
CGCCAAGGCCGGCGTCCTGATCCTGGTCCGCTCGCTGGCGCGGGTGCTCGCGCCGCACGGCATCACGGTCAACGCCATCTCGCCCGGCTTCATCGACTCGGGCAGCGCGCCCGCCGCGGAGCTGGACGCGATGGCCAAGCGCATCCCGGCCGGCTACATCGGTGCCGTGGACGACGCCGTGAGCGCGGTCCGCTTCCTGCTCTCCGACGGCGCGCGCTACGTCAACGGCGCGAACATCCATCTGAGCGGTGGCTGGGGCATCTAACGCATTGCGCTTTCCGGCGCAACGTGATATTAAGCAAGCATCCCACCACGCGACCGATCGAACTGTCGCTCGTGCCTTCGCTCGTAGCGCCGTCCGGTAGCGCCGCTCGTAGCGCTTTCCCGTGGCACCGGTCCTGCGCATCGGTACAAGCGCTGCCGCGACTGCGGCCGCCCTGCTGGAACGTTCGGACGCCGAGCGCGCGAAGGGAGGGTTGAGAGCGCACGCACAGCCGGGGGAGCTGTCCTCCGTGCTCGCGCGGTCACGCTAGCTGCAGGCTACTCTCAGTACATGAAGGAGGCGCACAGTGCTAGGCGAGAAAGTCGGCGAGAATCGAGGCAAGGTCACCACGCGACGGGTGCTGCCCACCGAGGGGGGTGGCCCCAAGGTAGAGGTGTCGTTCCAGGAGCTGGGCACCCTCCTTGGAATCGAGGCGCGGGACCTCGGCACCTACCAGGCCGAGATGCGACCCGACGGTACGCTCATCGGTGCCGGACAGGGCGTGACCATGGGGGCAGGCGGCGAGGCGGCCACCTGGGTGGGCCAGGGCGTGGGGAAGCTCGGGCCCGGCGGCAGCACCAGCTTCCGGGGCGCGATCTACTACTACAGCGCGGCTCCTAAATGGGCCCGCCTGAACGCTGTGGCCCTGGTCTTCGAGTACGACGAGGACGCCGAGGGCAACACACACGCCGAGTTCTGGGAGTGGAAGTAGCAGACCCAGGGTTGGGGAGGCAGACCAGTGACCATCGGTTCGGGACTCATCACGCTGGCGGGCGAGGGAACGGCAGCCCAAGCCCTTGGAGGCCGGTCAGGCTCATAGCTTTCGGTAAGGAGACCGCGGATATGCTGGGCGTTCTGGAAGTGGAGTTCCCCGGTGGCATAACCTTCGCTGCGCACATCCACCGGAGCTCAGATGAGGCCTTCTGCCGGGGCTGACCCACATGGGAAATTCCCCGTGGTACCGTTTTCATGAGCGGCAGCGTCGCAAGGAAAGGAGTTAGAACCATGTCGGCGGAAGAGAACGTCGCCATCGCCCGGCGCTTCATCGCGGAGCAGGACAGGCGCAAGGGGCCGCTGCCGCCCGAGCTGTGCGCCCCGGACTACACCACGCGCATCCTCAGCCTGCCGCCGATGGACCTAGCCGGCCACGAGGGGATGGCCAAGGTGTTCTGGGCGGCCTTCCCGGACCTCACGCAGACGATTGAGGACGTCTTCGCCAACGAAGAGAAGGCGGCCGTGCGCTTCACGATGACGGGTACGCACCAGGGCGACCTTATGGGCTTGGCGCCCACCGGAAAACAGATAAAGATCGCCGGGACGATGACGTTCCACATCGTCGGAGGCAGGGTGAAGGAATCGTCCTGCATGATCGACGAGATGGCGCTGATGCAGCAAATCGGCGCCATTCCGTCCTCCTAGTGGTCGGCCACAGGAGTTTCGACCACTACGGGGTCGCAATGTCATGCTGAGCGCAGCGAAGCATCCGCGACCACTGCGTCGAAGAGGCGCGGATGCTTCGCTTCCGCTCCGGCTCTGCATGACCGTACCGCAAGGATGCCGGCGGAATCCGTATGAGATACGACCGATGCGCCGGTGGCCCTCGCGTAAGGCTTTTCGCGACGCGCCGCCGGGCGACCCCGCGCGCACGGCCATCAAACGGAGGGAGGTGCGCGATGTCGGAGCAGAACAAGGTGTTCATCCGTCACTTCATGGAGACGATGGACCGCAAGGCATGGGACGAGCTCAGGGAGCTGATGGCTCCCGATCATCGCTTCCATTGGCCGCTCGCGCCTGAGCCCTTGGACCGCGAAGGGCATATCCAGCTCAACCGCGGGTTTCAAGAGGCGTTCTCCGGTTTCCGGCATGAGATCCACGACGTGCTCGCGGACCGCGACAAGGTCGTGGTGCGCGGCACGGTACGCGCGACCCACACCGCCGCATTCCAGGGTATCCCCCCATCCGGGAAAGAGGTAGCCCTGCGGTTCATCGACATCGTGCGCATCGCCGGCGACGTGAACGCGGAGGAGTGGCTGGAGATCGACTCTTGGGGCTTCATGCAGCAGCTCGGGGTCGTCTGAGCGCCGGCGTAAATGGGGCGATGGGGCGCTAGGCTGCTAGCTTTCGGTCCTCTGCGCCAAGTCTAGCTGTGCCCGCAGCGCCGCCGTGGCCGCCTCGTCGACGGCCAGAGTCGCCGGATCGAGGACGACGCCGTAGTCGGCGCGGGCGCTCTCAGCCGAGACGTAGCCGTCGCGCACGTCGGAGGCGACGCGCGCCGGGTCGCGCTCCAGGGCGTCGCCGTGGCCGCCACCGCCGCCGGTGAGGATCAGTAGCGTGGCGCCCGGCTCCGTCGGCACAGCGGTGGCCTTGTTCATGAATACGGCTTCGCCGTCGGGCCGCTGCCGAAAGTAGATCTCGCTGCCGGATCCCGGTTTGCCGCCGGCCATGCCCCACGGCCGGCAGCGTGAGCGGTCGAAGCCCGGGCTGATGAAGCCATTGCTCGTCAGCTCGTACTCCTTGACTGACCCGAGACCGCCACGGTGGCGGCCGGGGCCGCCCGAGTCCGGCCGCAGCGCGAAGCGACGCACGCGCAGCGGCACCAGCGTCTCCTCGACCTCGATGGGCAGATTGTAGGTATCGCCATGCACCATCGACTTCAGCGGCCCGAAGCCATCGGCGTGCGCCGTCGCGCCCCAGCCGCCGAGGCCGTTGTCCAGCTCGTAGTACCTCCGGCCGGTACGCGGGTGCACGCCGAAGAACTGGTACGTGTTCAGCGCGCCGAAGTGTCCCCCGGCCACCCAGTCCGGGGCCGCTTCGCCCAGCGCGTGCAGGATCGTGTCGATGACCGTCGGCAGCGGCAGCGTCCACTGCGACATTGGCGCCGGCTCGAGCGCAGAGATGAACTTGCCCGGCGGAAGGGCGACGTGCAGCGGGCGGAAACAGCCCTCGTCGGCCGGCAGGTGCGGCGTCGTTAGGAACTTGAAGGCGATCTTCGCCGCGGCCATCCCGGCCGACGCGCCGGAGTTGATCGGCCCGCGTACTTGCTCGGCCACCTCAGAGAGGTCGACCGTCAGGTCGCTGCCCGCGATGACGACGCGCACGCGGATCGGCACCGTCATGCCCACGTCCACGCCGTCGTCGTCCATGAAGGCTTCGGCGCGGTACTCGCCATCCGGCAGCCGGGCGATCGCGTCGCGCGCTAGGCGCTCGGAGCGGTTCCACATCTCGCGAACGCAGGCCAGCACGGTCTCGCCGCCGTAGCGCCGCAGCAGCCCGAGGAAGCGCTGCTCGCCGAGGCGGCAGGCGGCGAGCTGCGCGTTGAGATCGCCAAACGTGTTCTCCGGCATGCGCACGTTGTGGCGGATGATGCGCGCGATCTCCTCGTCGCGCTCGCCGCGGCGGTAGAGCTTGACCGTGCGGAGCTGGATGCCCTCCTGAAAGATCTCGGTCGTATCCGAGACGAGGCCGATGCTGCGCCCGCCGACGTCGGTCCAGTGCATGCGGACGGCGACGAAGGCCAGCAGCGCGCCCTCCCAGAAGACCGGGGTGTACATCACCACGTTGTTCAGGTGCTGGCCGCAGACGCCGGCGTAGTTAGTGATGACCGCGTCGCCCGGCGCGAAGCCGTCGCGGCCGTAGATCTCCAGCCCATCGCGGATCGGCGGGCCGAGGTCCGACAGGAAGACCGGGATGCCCATGCGGCCCTGCGAGATCAGGTTGCCCTCGGCGTCGAGCAGCGCGGTGCAGAAGTCGCGGATCTCGTAAACCAGCGGACTGAACGCCGTGCGCGTGATGTTCACGTCCTGCTCGTCGAGGATGGCGTGCAGCGAGTGGCGGACGACCTCCAGCGTGACCGGATCGACCTCAGCCATCGCCGCCTCCGACATCGATCTCCAGCCGGCCGCTGCCGGCAACGCGCACCGTGCAGCCAGGGTGCACGAGCGTCGTCGAGGCATACTCCTCGACCACCGCCGGCCCGCGCGCCGACCAGCCGTCCGGCAGGGCCTCGCGCCGATAGATGCGCGTGGGCAGCAGCCCGCTGGCGTCCTCGAAGTAGACGAGCCGCTCGCCAGCCTCGGCCGCCCCGCCTGCGCCGTCGTAGGGATTGGCCAGCGGCGGCTTGGCCGACCGTCCCTCCACGGCCACACGCAGGGCAACGATCTCGACTGCCCCGTGCGGGTCGGAGTAGCCGTACCGCGTCGCGTAGGTCTCGCGGAAGCGCGTGGCGATGTCCGCGTGCACGTCCGCTCCGTCGAGCTCCTCTGGCCACGGCACCCTGACCGTGTGCTCCTGGCCGACGTAGCGCATGTCGGCCCAGCGTGCCACGGCGACCTCGCGCAGGTCCGGCACCTCCTCGTGGGCCAGGGCGCGGCCGGTCGC
>JACQUS010000133.1 GCA_016210125.1 Chloroflexota bacterium
CGCGCAGGCGCTCACGGAGACCATCACCGGGGCCGAGATCACCATCAGCTCGGCGTTCTTCTTCACCCAGACGACGACCGGCAGCGGCGGCGCCGTGGCGCTCTCGCTCATCGCCGGCGTGTACCAGTTCCAGGTCGCCGACGTCCACGAGGTGCTGACCGACGTGGCGACGCCGGTGCGCCTGTTCGGCACGACGGTCATCACGACCATCGCCGAGTCGCGCACCGTGGACCTGCTCCTCCAGCCGGCCACGGCGCGCGCCGTGTCGGGCATCGTGACGAACCGCATCACCCGCCAGCCGGTGGAAGGCGCGTCCGTCACGTTCGAGCGCCAGGATACCGGGGCGTTCGTTGGCAGCCAGACCACCAACGTGCGTGGCTTCTACCAGGTCACGCCGATCGACTCCGGCGTGCACACGGTCACCATCCAGGCCTCCGGTTTCGCCACGCGGACCTTCACCGAGACCATCACCCCGCCGGTGACGCGGAACATCCTGCTCACGCCGGAGTTCATCCTCGTCTCCGGATTCGTGCGCCACGAGGCCACCGGCGCGGGCATCATGAGCGCCACGGTGAGCGCGCGCACGGCCACCGGCATCGTGACCTCGACCGTGACCAGCGCCGTCGGCTTCTACTCGCTGACGCTGCACGGCGACACGTACACCTTCACTGCGCAGGCCAGTGGCTTCGTCCCGGGCGTCCAGTCGCAGGCGATCAGCTTCGAGACGACCCTCGACTTCTTCCTGCGGCCGCGCGCCGTCGTGCTCTCCGGCTTCGTGCGCCGCTCCGACACCGGGGAGGCCATCGCCGCGGCCGTGGTCGCCGCGCGGGCCGACAGCGTGGTCAGCGCGACGACGAGCAGCGCCACGGGCTTCTACTCGCTGAGCGTCGCGCCTGGCACCTACGAGGTCCAGGCCGGGGCCACCGGCTTCCTGACGACGACGACGTTCATCGACATGTTCGTGGAGACGGCGCTGAGCTTCAACCTCGACCCAGGCCGCCTCACCGTCACCGGCACGGTGCGCAGCTCGACGGTGGCGACGCAGACCATCGCCAGCGCGCAGGTCAGCGTGGGCCCCGCCACTGGTGGCGGCCTGCTCGACCAGACGACGACCGATAGCGCCGGCGTGTACACGTTCACGCTCGCCCCGGGTAGCTACGCCTTCGGCGCGCGGGCGCCGCGCTTCGTCGCCGCCAGCGCCGTGCGCACCATCCAGACCGACACACGCGTGGACTTGAGCCTCGAGCCGCTGCCGCCGCAGGTGGTGGCCGTCTCGGGCATCGTGCGCAACGCGATGACCGGCCTGGGCATCGGCCGGGCCACCGTCGCCGTGCGCGGCGACCAGAGCCGCAACGTCGCCGCCGACAACCTCGGCGGCTACAGCTTCAACCTGACGGCGCCGGGCACGGGTGCCGTGAGGCGCTTCACGATGACCGTCAGCGCGACGTCGCACGTCACGGCGACGAAGACGCTCGTGCTCTCCGATGTGGCGGGCGCCGTCGAGGTGCGTGTGCGCGACGCGGATGGCAGCCTCCTGCGCCAGGAGCAGCTCAGCCGCGACGACCCGAACGCGCTGGTGGAGTTCGAGAACTTCGACTTCTTCCTCCAGCCGTCGGCCTTCAGCATCCGCGGCCGCGTCGACCAGCGCGTGCAGATTGGCTTCGGCTTCGAGCCGCGCCCGGTGCAGGGCGCGACAGTGACCGCCGAGCAGGTCACCGAAGGGACGGCGCTCACAGCCACGGCGACGACCGACGTCCGCGGCAACTACGCCATCAGCGTGGAGCAGGCCGGCCCGTGGCGCCTGTTCGCGGCAACGTCAGGTGGCCGCTCGACGTCGGTCATCGTCTTCGTGCCGCCCGACCAGTTCGGCGTCAACCTGGAGATCATCCCGAGCTTCCAGGTCACCGGCCTGGTGGCCGACAGCCTCGGCGGGGGCATCCCGCTGACGGCGACGGTCGAGGCGCGGCCGCTGTCGCCCGATCAGCCGACGGTCTCGACGCGGACCGACGCAGTCGGCCGCTACACGCTGACCCTGTCGACCGCGTTCTACGTTATTGAGGCCCGCGCGCCCGGCTACGCGGCGCGGCAGCAAGATGTCTTCGTCGACCAGAACCGCTCCAATACTAACTTCAGCCTGCCGTCGACGGAGCAGGCCGGCATCGTCGGCACGGTCTTCCTGCCGGCCGAGGTCGGCGGTGGGCGCGCCCCCGCGGGCATCGAGGTCGCGGCTACGCGCTTCGTTCCCGACTTCGCGCGCTTCGTCGGCCGCACCGATGGCAATGGCAACTACGCGCTCGGCAGCCTCACCATGGACACGGCCACCTACAGGCTGACGGTCGTCGTCCCGCCGTCGGTGCGCTGCGGCACCGTGCCGTGCTCGGCGCCGGACGAGGTGGACGTGTCCTTCGTCACGGGCGTCCGGAGCACCCGGCTCCTGACGCTCACCGTGCCGGTCGTCGCCGGCCGCGTGACCGACGCCGGCGGGAACGCGCAGGGCGGCTCGTTCTTGCAGCTCAACACGGCCGACTTCGCGGTGCTGCGCTTCGCGGTGGCCGACAGCTCCGGCAGCTTCTTCTTCCAGGAGGTCCCGCGCTCCAGCACAGCGTACACCGTGACGCTGCGGGCCGACCCGCCGGCCGGCTCGCCGCTGAGCACCGGCTTCGCCACGATCGTGCTCACGCCGACGTCGACGGCGGCCAACGCGCCGATGCGCGTGCTCTCGTGGACGCCGACGCTGAACCTGGTGCGCCTGCGTGGCGCGTCGCTGCAAGGGCGCACGCTCGGCGCGGCCGGCGAGGCGCTGCCGTTCGCGCTGGTGACGGCCGCGAACCCGGCCCTGAACGCGTTCGCCAACGCCTTCTCCGACAACAACGGCAACTACCAGCTCCGCGTGGACGAGGCCGGGACGTACAGCGTCACGGCGTTCGCGCCGTACGGCACGGGCCTGGAGCCGCCGGCCGAGCAGGGGCTGAGCCTGAGTCCGGATGCCACGCGGCGGCTCGACCTGCGCTTCTCGCTCCCGGCGAAGCGCCTGCGCGGCCTGGTCACCTTCGCCAATCGGCCTGATCTCACCGTGAGCGGCGCCTGCGTCTTCGCCAACCGCACCGACGGGCCGGGCTTCTCGCAGACCAGCGTGGCCGGCAACACCTACTCGATGACGCTGGCCGGCGGTACGTGGCTCGTCAGCGTGGGGCCGTGCCTCGGGCCGAGCGCGGCGGTGGCCTGGATCTTCACCGAGCTGCCGCGCACCGTCGCCTTCGCCGCCGCCGGCGTGGAGACGACCACCGAGGACTTCACGGTCACGCGCGCCGACGCGGTCATCTGGGCCGAGGTCAAGCTGAACGACGGCCGCGCGGTGCCCAACAACACGGTGAGCGTGGGCGTGTTCGACGATCGCGGCTTCGGCACGGGTGCGTCGGTGGTGAACGGCACGTTCACCGTGAAAGTCCCGCCGCGGACGTACCGCATCCTGGTCGTCTCCAACGATCCATCGCTCTCGCCACCGCGCATCGACCCGGTGACGGTGGTCGCCGGCGACGAGACGCGCGTGCCGAATATCGTCATGCTGCGGCGGACGGCGCGTGTCGTCGGCCGCCTGACGATCGGCACGGACGTGGCGGCCTCCGGCGTGCCCGTGGATGCCATCCAGTCGGCGGAGTTCGGCGGCGGTTTCGCCAGCACGACCTCGCGCTCCGACGGCACCTTCGAGCTGACGGTGAGCGGGCCGGACCCGGCGTCGGGCCTGCCGACGGCGCGCTGGCTCGTCCGGCCACGGCCGGCGGAGGCCACGGGCCTCGTGTTTAGCGGCCTGGGGCGGGTGATCGACATCGCCAACGACGGAAGCGCGACGGCCAACTTCGAGCTCGCCACCGTTCCAGCGACTATTGAGGGCACGGTGCGACTCGGCAACCGCGTGCTGACCGACCTCTCCGCTGGCGTGCTGGCCTGCGTGGCCAACACGGCGGGGACGGACTGCCAGCCCAATCAGCCGGTGGGGTCGGGCGCGGTCGAGAACGGGCGCTTCTCGGTGCGCGTCCAGCCTGGGACCTACCTGCTCAGCCTGCTACTGCCACCGGGCAGCCGCTTCCTGATGACCGGGACGATCGCCGGCACGCGCTTCGTCACTCCAACGGTAACCGTGGCCGCGGCGGGCACCGCACGGCCTACCATTCTGGTGGTCGAGCGCGAGAACCGCGTGACGGGCCGAATCCAGCTCGTCGGCGCCACTCTGGCAACGACGGAGACGCTGGAAGCCCTCGTGACGGCGTCCGACGGGCGTGGTGGCCTAGCGCAGGTGCGTACGGACACGCGTGGCAACTACACGTTCACGCTGAACCCGGGCACCTGGCAGCTTGACGCACGACCGCTGGCCGACGCGCAGGGGCGCGTGCGCTTCATCCTCGTGCCTGGGACCTACTCGGTGACGGTCGTCGGCGCGCTGACGGCGGTGCCGGCCGCGAGCAGTCCGAGCTTCGAGCGCGCCGGCGTGACCATCGTCGGCCGCGTCCTCGATGCCGACGGTGGCGCGGTGTCTGGCGCCTGGGTGTACGCGCAGCAGTCCGCCGGCGACGTGTTCGTCTTCGCCGCCGGCGTCAACTCCGATGGGCGTGGCTTCTACACGATGACCGTGCGCGCGGACCTGGCCTACCGTATCTCGTCGGCCACGGGGTTGGCCAGGGTGCGCGGCCAGGTGCCGGACGTGCTGTCGATCACCGCGGCCCAGGCCGTCGCCAACACGACGCTGACGAACCGGAACATCCAGTTCCAGCGCGGCACGTTCATCCTTAGCGGGAGCATCACGCGCGAGGGCGGCGGCGCGGTGGGCGGCGTCGTGCGCGCCTTCTCGGCGGCCGGTGGCTCGCTCAGCGCGCAGACCACGGCCGGAGGGCTCTACAGCCTGACGGTCTCCTCGGGCGACTGGGTGGTCGAGGCCATCGCCGAGCTCACGCCGTTCACCGGCGCGACGACGCGGACGGTCTGGAGCAGCCTCGTGCCCGGCACGACGACGTTGGGCGAGACGCTCCTGGCGGGGATCGCCGCGAACACCTCGCAGGACTTCACGCTGCGCGACACCGGCCGGCCGGTGCCGCCGGGCCGCGTGCTGGTGCTCGACGCGACGCGGACGCAGGTGGTGACGCTCGAGGACGCCTCGGAGATCATCATCCCAGCCGGCGCGCTGCCGATCGCCGCCTCCTGCCGCGACGTGGGCAACCGCAACGTGACGCTGTCGATCACGCCGCGGTCCGACCTGCCGAAGCAGACCGGCCTGCGCATGGTCGGCTTCGGCTACGACATGATCGCGCGCGACTGCGTCGGGCCGATCACCCAGAAGTTCACCCAGCCGGTGTCGCTGCGCTTCCGCACCACGGTCAGCGGCTCGGCGCAGAGCATCGCCCCGGCCCTCTTCTCCAGCAACTCGAACGCCTGGCAGGTGCTGGGCACGTCGGCCGACGAGACCTACGTGATCGGTAACTTCGTCCTGTCCGGCGGCACGGCGCCGCTTAACGACAGCGACTACCGCGTGGCGGACATCACCTCCTTGCACTTCACCGAGTTCGCCATCCTAGCCACGGGCGGCGCGGCCGCCTCGGCGCCGGTGGTGGCGGCGGCGCCAGTGACGGCCGCACCGGTGGCGGCGGCGCCGTCGGTCGGCGTTGGCGCGGCTCCCGGCGGAACCGTCGGCGGCGGTTTCGGCGCGGCGCCGTCGGTGGGGCTGGTCGGCGCGCCGGCCGGCGTGCCGGTCGTGGAGACGTTAGTGATACCCGGCGCGGTCGTCGGCGTGCCGACGGTGAACCCGGCCCTGGGCGGCACGCTCGTGAGCGTGCCCGCGCAGCCCGGCGCAGTGGCGGTGGTCAACACGCCGCCGGCGTATCCGCTGCCGGCGACGGTGATCGCTCCGGCGCGCGACGTGCCGGTGTTCGTGCGCCTGCAGCCGGAGCCGCTGGCGGCGCTGCCGCAGCCGCTTGCGCAAGGCGTGGTGCCGGTGGCCGTGCTCAGCGTGGATGTCATCCGCGGCGACACGCGCCAGGTGCTGCGCGAGCACCCGCAGCCGCTGACCATTGTGGCGCGGGTGGTGCCAGCGGTGCTGGCGGCGGCGCAGGGCAACCCGGCGCTGCTGGCCATCGTGCGCTTCGACCCGGCGCGCAACCAGTACATGCGCCTGCCGACGCGCTACGTCGTGCAGGACGGCGTGCCGCTGCTGGCCGCCGAGACGACGCGCACCTCGGCGTTCGCGGTCGTGGCGCTGCCGCAGCGGCTGGCGGCCACGCCGGTGGACGAGCCGACGCCGCTGCCGGGCGCCGACCTGGCCGGCTACCTGCCCTACCTGGCCAAGGGCGTCGGCGGCTGGTCGACGGGCTTCCAGGTCCAGAACCTGAGCGGCGCGCCGGCCAGCATCACGGTCGAGTACTTCTGGTCGAGCGACCTCTTCAGCGGCAGCCGGCGCGCCGCGGCGACGCAGACCGAGGAGGTCGGCGGCAGCAGCAGCGCGACGTTCTTCGGGCCGAGCTTGGCCGTGCCCGACGGCTTCCAGGGCTCGGCGGTGATCCGGTCCGACCAGCCGATCAACCTCATCGTCAACGCGATTGGCGCTGACGGCGCGATGTGGGCGAGCTACGGCGGCGTGACGCAGCCGGCGCGCGTCCAGTACCTGCCGCTGCTGATGCGCGACAACCGCGGCTGGAATACCGAGCTGTTCGTGCAGAACGCCGGCGACGACGCGCTCAGCGACGGCGTGGTCGAGGTGCTCGACGGCGCGCAGGTGATGGCGCGCGTCGCCATCCCGGCGCTGCCGCCCGGCCATAGCTTCCGCCTCGACCAGGCGCTGCAGGCCGACCTGGGCAGCGGCTTCGTCGGGTCGGCGCGCGTCAGCGGTAGCCAGCCGCTTGCGGCGGTCGTCAACGAGACGAACGGCCGGACGCTGCTGTCGTACTCCGGCTTCGGCGGTGGCCAGCGGCGGGTGCACGCGCCGCTGATCATGACTGAGAATCGCGGCTGGTCGACCGGCTTCCAGGTGCAGAACGTCGGCAGCCGTGACACGGACGTCGAGCTGTGGATCGGCGGCGCCGTGGTCGACCGCGTGCGCGTGGCGGCGGGCGGCTCGCACGCCTGGTATCCGGTGCCGGGGACGCAGCCGGGCTTCGTCGGCGCGGCCACGGCCATCGGCGAGCCGGGCGCCGAGCTGGTGGGCATGGTCAACGAGGTCCACCGGCCGTCGGCGCAGGGCATGGCCTACCGCGCGTTCACCGTCGGCACGAACGTCGTCGAGATGCCGCTGATCATGACCGACAACCGCGGCTGGTACACCGGCGTGCAGGTGCAGAACGTCGGCAGCGCCGGCACCACGGCCGTCCTGCGCGTGAACGGGCAGGTGATCGACGAGGTGTTCATCGCGGCCGGCGAGTCCAAGACCTGGTACCCGCTGCCCGGCACGTCGGCGGGCTTCGTCGGCGCGGCGACGGTCGAGGGTGGCATCGGCAGCCAGTTGGTCGGGATCGTCAACCAGGTCAACCTGACCGACCTGCCGGGCGACACGTCGCTGTCCTACGAGGCGGGCAACCGCTAGGCGGGAGCGCGCCGCGCGAGGTGCCTGCGGCGGTGGCGAGAAGGGGCCGCGGAGGGGACGGCCGCCCCCTCCGTGGCTGAACCTGTTGCTTCCAGCCGAGGCCGGGCGAGCGCAGGGCGTGGCCTCGCCGGGCGTCACCGATGTCTGCGCCTATGGCAGTTGGCTCGTGAAGCAGCAGAGGACGCGGTGGCCGCGATGCGCGGCACCCTCTGCGAACACGGCGGATCGCGGTAGAGGCTCGTGGAGGCGAGCGTCGAACGGGCGGTAGCCTGGGCTACTCCCACCGCTCCTCGTCTCCGGCGCCCCCGGACGGGCGCGCGCCCGGGGCGTCCCAGACGTGCCGGGGCCTCCGGCAGCGCCGCTCTTGCGCCGCCGCGCGGCGGGGTACGTGTAACGCGATTGTAGCGCCCATGTTATGGCGTTGTACGCTGGCCTTCTGCTAGCCTGCGGTGTCGTTCAGGTGATGTCTCGGCGTGTGCTACACGGCGCATACGGCGGCTGCGCGGGCGATGCCCGGGAGGAGGGCATCGTCATGGGCGGTAGCCTGGCCATCGGCGGCCGTCGGTGGCGTCCTCCCTGCGGCGGGTCGCGTTCGAGCCGCCGTGTGCCTCGGCGATGCACCTAGGCGTTGACGCGCGCGATGGCCGGGGGTGGGATGTCCGTGAGCGCCGCGGCGGTGATCGATAGCTACTTCGCGCATCTGGCAGAGGTGCTGCGCCTGGTGCCCCGTGAGCCCATCTGCCAGGCGCTCGACGTGCTGCGGGCGGCGCGGGCCGCCGGCCGGCGCGTCTACGTGATCGGCAACGGGGGGAGCGCGGCGACGGCCAGCCACCTGGTGGCCGACCTCACGAAGACGGCGCGTCTTCCCAACGGGCCGGCGCTGCGCTGCTTCGCCCTCGCCGATAATACGCCGCTGCTGACCGCGTTAGCCAACGACACGGCCTACGAGCGCGTGTTCGCCGAGCAGGTGGCCGCGCTGGTCGAGCCGGGCGACGTGGTGATCGCCATCAGCGGCAGCGGCAGCTCGGCGAACATCGTGGCCGGCCTCCGGGCAGCCGCAGACCGCGGCGCGCACACCATCGGCCTGCTGGGCTTCGACGGCGGCGCGGCGCGCCACCTGGTCGATGTACTGATTCACGTGCCCTGCAACCACTACGGCCTCGTCGAGGACGCGCACATGGCCATCGGCCACGCCCTCACCGCCGCGCTGCGCGGGCTGCCGCTGCCGGAGATCGGCGCGCCGGGCGATGGCGCGGCCGTGGCGGCGGCAAGCGTCGGGGATACATAGCCCGTGTGCGGTATCGCCGGCGTCGTCCTGAGCCCCAGCCGCGCCGGCACGGACGTGCGGGCATGCCTGGCGGCCGCGCAAGAGGCCATGGTGCACCGCGGCCCGGACGACAGCGGCCTGTACGTGACGGCCGATGGGCGCGCCGGGCTGGCGACGTGCCGCCTGGCCATCCGCGACCTCTCCCCCGCCGGCCACATGCCCATGGCCAATGAGGCCGGCACGGTCTGGATCACCTACAACGGCGAGATCTACAACGCCGACGAGCTCCGCAGCGAGCTGCAACGGCTGGGCTACGCCTTTCGCTCGCGCAGCGACACCGAGGTCATTCTGCACGGCTACGCGGCCTGGGGCGCGGACGTCGTCCACCGCCTCCGAGGCATGTTCGCCTTCGGCATCATGACCGTCGAGCCGAGCGGCGGCGCTGTTCACCGTCTGTTTCTAGCCCGCGACCGTCTTGGCATCAAGCCGCTCTACTACGCGGAGGCGCAAGGTGCGCTGCTGTTCGCCTCCGAGGTTCGGGCGCTCCAGCAGATCGGCCTCGTGGGGCGCGAGGTCTCGCCCGTCGGCTTGGTGGGCTATCTGCTGTTCGGCGCGGTGCCGGGCCCGTGGACGATCTTCCGCGACGTACGGGCGCTGCCTCGGGCGACAACGCTGACGTGGGAGAACGGGCACGCCGAGCAGCGGCGTTACTGGGCCATGCCCCACGGCGCGCCAGTGCAATGCAGCTATGCCGACGCCGTCCAGCAGGTCCGCGCGCTGCTGGAGGACGCCGTCAGCGCGCACCTGGTGAGCGACGTGCCGCTCGGCGCGTTCCTCAGCGGGGGGCTGGACTCCAGCGCCGTGGTGGCGCTCATGCGCCGGGCGACGAGCGGCGTCATCCGCACCTGCTCGATGGTCTTCGAGGAGCCGGCCTACAACGAAGCGCCCTATGCCCGCGCGATGGCCGAGGCCGTCGGCGCCGAGCACTGCGAGCGGGTGGTCACCGCCGGCGACGTGCTGCTGGAGCTGGACAGCGTCCTCCAGGCTATGGACCAGCCGACCGTGGATGGCGTCAATACCTATTTCGTCTCAAAGACCGCCCGCGAGGCCGGGCTGACGGTGGCGCTCTCGGGCCTGGGCGGCGACGAGGTGTTCGGCGGCTACCCGAACACGTTCCACGGCGTGCCCCTGGCGGCGAGGGGGCTGCGCTGGGCGCAGCAGGTGCCGGGCGGCGCATTTGCCGCGCGCAAGAGTGTGGAGTGGCTCGTGCCGGGGCACTCGTGGAGCAGGATGGCCGACGCGCTGGCCCGACCGGCCTCGCTGGCCAGCGCCTACGTCGCCCGCCGCGGCCTCTTCGCGCCCAGCGAGGTGCGCGCGCTCGTCGGGCCGGAGGTCTGGCAGGCGGCGCGGCAGGCGCTGGATCCGGTCGCGTACGTGGCCGAGCGCGCCGACGACGCCGGCGATGCCTTCCAGTGGGTCAGCCGCGCGGAGCTCGCGACCTATACGCACAACCAGCTCTTGCGCGACACCGACGTGATGAGCATGGCCCACTCGCTGGAGGTGCGCGTGCCGCTCCTCGACCACCGGCTGGTCGAGCTGGTGCTGAGCCTGCCGGCGGCCGTGCGCCAGGCGGGGCGGGGGCCGAAGGCTCTGCTGGCCGACGCCGTGGGCGACCGTCTGCCGCCCATCGTGCGCCAGCGCAAGGGCAAGGCCGGCTTCGTCTTCCCCTTTGGATCGTGGCTGCGCGATGTTCTTCAGAAGGGCCGGCTCGGCGCGTTTTTCGACCGCGCGGCGAGCGCGGTCACGGCCGACGGCATGCTGCGGCCGGACCAGGTCGCCAAGGTCGTGCGAACGTACCAGGCCGGCAAGACGCACTGGTCGCGGGCCTGGGCCTTGGCAGTCTACAGCTTGTGGCTCGACCAGGTGGTCTCCCACCTGGTCGACTTGGGCTGAGTCGTTGCTCTGTCGAAGGTCGAGATGTGGCAGACCATCGTCTGCAACTGCGTGCGCTAGGGCCATGCCGCGTGTCCGCCCCGCACTCCGCGCGCTCTGGCGGCTCGTGCGCCGCCGCTGGCCGCTCGCCGTCGCGGCGCTCCTGCTGGCCGCGGTCGGACCGCGCGCCGTGGGCGCCGGCCTCGCCAACCTTGGGCTAGTCGCGCTGCTGAAGGCGCAGCCGTGCGATCCCACCTGGTTCGTCTGCCAGATTGCCAGCCGCCCGTATCCCCCGGTGGCCTGGGACGAGAGCGCGCCGGCGGAGGAGCGCGCGCGGAGCCTGCTTGCCGCGGCGCTGGTCTGGGACGGCGGCTCGCCGGCCATCCGGCTGCACCTGGCCGAGGCGCTCTTTGCCCTCGGCCGGCGGGCCGAGGCCGCCGGCGTTCTGCCGCCCGTGGACGAGTACGAGAGTGGCCGCAGCCCGCTGGCGCACGCGGCACGCTACGAGCACCACCTCATCCGCGGGCAGCAGATGGCCCAGACGCGACGCTGGGGTGAGGCCGTGCAGGCGTTTCGTCTTGGTCTATCCCTCGGCGCGGAGCGCACGACCCAGGCGGACGAGGAGGCGCTCCTGCTGGCGCTGGCGGAGCTGCACCGCGAGCGCGCTGAGGGCGACCCGACGGACCGCCGAACGGCGTATCTCGCCGGAAAGTACCTCGCCAGGGCGGGCCGCTGGGAGGAGGCGCTGGGTTGGCTGGGGCGGACGGGGACCGACGCGGGGACGGGGAGACGCGGGGATGGGGAGACGCGGGGACAGGGAGACCCGGCGGGGGCCGCCTGGCTACACGTGTACATAGGGCGCGCGCTGGAGGAGCGCGGCGAGCTCGCTGGCGCGCGCGTCGCCTACCAGGCGGCGGTAGACGTCGCGCCGCAGGTGCGCGAGGCGCAGGCTCGGCTGCTGGCGCTGCTACGCCGGACGGACACTAATGCCGCGCGGGCGATCGAGGCGCGGCTTGCGGCGCTGGGGCCTGGCGTGCCGCTCGGCCGGCGCGGCGGCGGCTACGAGGCGCTGCGGCCGGCCCGCTTGCCGAGCGGCTGGGCGCTCGTCGGCTACGACGTCGACGGCGAGGCGCTGGCGGCCGGCCCGCCCGTCGAGCTGCTGCTCTGGTGGCAGGCCCCGGCCGGCGCGTCGCCGCGCGGCGAGGGGTGGCTGCGCGCCGGACCCTACTGGCTCCAGTGGCAGCGGACAGCGAACCTGGCGCCCAACGCCGGCTTTGAGTGGACCGGCGCGGCGACCGGCCTGCCGTTCGGCTACGCCTACGAGTTCTACGCCGCCGACGTGCGCCAGATCGCCGTGCGCCGCACGCCGCGCGACGGGCGGGACGACAACGCGCTGGTGATCGCACACGTGGCGCGCGAGTCCGAGCGCATCGGCGTGGTCGGCCCGCCTGTGCCAGTCGATAGCTACGCCTACTACCTGATGGGCGGGCAGAAGCAGGAGAGCGCGCCGCACGGCAATATCGGTCGACTGTGCTACGACCCGCAGGAGCGGAACGAGCCGCCGTACTACATCGCCTACCACGACGCGCCGCGGCAGCCGGTCGGTGTCTGGCTGCAGTTTGCCGACCTGGCGCGGCCGTTTCCGGGGCGCGGCATCCTGAGCTGTAAGCTCTTCCTGATCGACGCCGGCGTCGGCTCGATGACGATGTGGGATGACCTGCTGCTCGCGCGCATCGCCCTGCCGGAGCCGCAATGAACACCGGAGCAGCCGCGATAAGGGGGGAGTCCAGAGGGGGCCGGGCGGCGCTTGTGCCGCCCTTACCAAGCAACCCCTCTGGCAGGGTCTGGGGTGTCCCCAACAACCGCGGGGTGGGGATAGCCCGTGCTATCGGTGGAGCGCCAGCGTGAAAGTCGTCATCCTCGCCGGCGGATTCGGCACGCGGCTTCAGGAGGAGACCGAGGTCAAGCCCAAGCCGATGGTCGAGATCGGCGGGCGACCGATGCTGTGGCACATCATGAGCATCTACGCCGCGCACGGCTACAAGGAGTTCGTCGTCGCGCTGGGCTACAAGGGCGAGGTGGTCAAGAACTACTTCCTGAACTACTACTACCTAAGCAACAGCTTCAGCATCCATCTGGCGGATGGCCGCGTCGAGTCGCACGGGCCGAACCGCGAGGACTGGGTCGTCCATCTCGTCGACACCGGCCTGCACACGCAGACGGGCGGGCGGCTGAAGCGCCTGGCGCACTGGCTGAGCGACGGGACGTTTATGATGACCTACGGCGACGGCGTGGCCGATATCGACATCCCGGCCGTCCTCGCCTTCCACCGCCGGTACGGCCGGCTGGCGACGGTGACGGCGGTGCGCCCGCCGGCGCGCTTCGGCGGGCTGGCCTTCGCCGGCGACGCCGTCGCGCAGTTCCTCGAGAAGCCGCAGATCGGCGAGGGCTGGATCAACGGCGGCTTCTTCGTGCTAGAGCCGGGCGTCCTCGACTACATCGACGACGACGACACGATTTGGGAGCGCGACCCGCTGGAGCGCCTAGCGGCCGACGGGCAGCTCATGGCCTATCGGCACGAGGGCTTCTGGCAGTGCATGGACACCGTCCGCGACGTGCGCCTGCTCCAGGGCCTGTGGGACGCCGGGCACGCGCCGTGGCGCGTCTGGGCGCGCGCCGCGCGGCCGTGACATGCTCGCCGGCTCCCGCGTCCTGCTCACCGGCGCGACCGGCTTCTTGGGTGCGCACCTGGCGCGGCGGCTGGTGGCCGAGGGCTGCTGGGTCGGCGCGCTGCTGCGACTGGGCAGCAACACGGCGCGCCTGGCCAACGTGCTCGACCGGCTGCACCCGCTGTCCGGCGACCTGCTCGCGCCGGACACCCTCGCCGAGGCAATGCGTGTCAGCGCGCCGCGCTACGTGTTCCACCTCGCGGCGCACGGCGTGGACCGCCCCTTGGCCAGCGCCACCGACAGCGTGCAGACCAACGTGCAGGGCACGGTCAACCTGCTGGACGCCTGCCGCGCGGCCGACCTGGCGCGCTTCGTCTATGTCGGCACGTGCTACGAGTACGGAGACGGCAGCGCGCCCTGCCGCGAGGACCAGCCGGTCGCGCCGGCCAACTACTACGCAGCGTCGAAGGCTGCCGGCTGGCTGCTCTGCAGCGTCTACCACCGCGTGCATGGCCTGCCGGTGGCGACGGTCCGGCCGTTCCAGGCCTACGGTCCATATCAGGGCTGCCGCTTGCTCCTGCCCTACGCCATCACGACGGCGCTGCGCGGCGAGGACCTGCGGCTCACCCCTGGCGAGCAGGTGCGCGATTTCGTCCACGTCGACGACGTGGTCGATGGCGTCCTCACCGCGGCGACGACTCCGGCGGCCGTCGGGCAGACGATTAACCTGGGCTCCGGCGAAGGGACGACCGTGCGGCGGGCGGTGGAGATGGCGCTAGACGTGCTGGGCTGGCCGGTGCCGGCGCACTTCGGCGCGCTGGAGTACCGGCCGGGCGAGGTCTGGGACCTGCGGGCCGACCCGCGCCGCGCGCGCGAGCTCCTCGGGTGGCAGCCGCGCACCGGGCTGGCGGATGGCCTGCGGCAGACGGTCGGCTGGTATCGCGCGCATCTAGAGCTGGCGCTGCGGCTGCCGAGCTCGTAGGTCGGTGCCGCTTTCGGGATCGTATGCGTCGTGGTGGCGTGCTGCACGTGGGGTCATGTCCCTGCGGGATGCGAGCGATGAATGAAAAGTCGCTCGCGTGGCAGGGGGAGGGACCTCACCCCCAGGCCCCCTCTCCAGCGCGACTGGAGAGGGGGAGCAGGGCGGGCGGGGAGTGCAGAGGCGGCGAAGCCCCCTCTGGGAACC
>JACQUS010000148.1 GCA_016210125.1 Chloroflexota bacterium
AGACCTTTGCCGCGCACATCGCCCACATGTTTCCGCTCGCGTAGCTGCTGGAGCTTCTCCATGAGATAAGCGCCCTGCGTCCGCGCGCGCTCGACCAGCTTCTCGCGCTCGAGGATGTCCAAGACCGCGATGCCGGCCGCGAGGGCGACCGGATTGGCGGTGTGCGTGTGTCCGTGGCCGAACCGGCCACCTTTCTGGATCAAAAGGTCGACGATGCGATCGCTGACGATGATGCCCGAGAGCGGAGTATAGCCGCTGCTGATGCCCTTGCCGAAGCAGATGATGTCCGGCAAGACGCCCCAGTGCTCGATCGAGAACCACGCGCCGGTCCGCCCCATGCCGGCCATGACCTCGTCGGCGATGAAGAGGATGTCGTACTTGTCGCAGATCTCGCGCACGAGCTGGTAGTAGCCATCGGGCGGTACCGCGGCCCCGAGGGTCGCGCCGATCACCGGCTCGGCGATGAACGCCGTGATGCTGTTGGCACCGGTCTGCCGGATGGTGCGCTCGAGGTCGCGAGCGCAGGCCAGATCGCACGAGGGGTAGGTGAGCCCGAACGGGCAGCGGTAGCAGTAGGGCGGCACGACGTGCGGGAAGTCGATCAGCAGCGGCGTATAGCGAATCCGGCCGCCGGTTCGTCCGCCCAAGGACATCGCGCCGATCGTGTTGCCGTGGTAGCTCTGCCAGCGAGAGACCACTTTGTAGGCCTCGGTGCGGCCCTTGTCGAGGCTATGGTGGCGCGCGAGCTTGAGCGCACTCTCGCTCGCCTCCGAGCCGCTCGAAACGAAGAACACGTTGCTGAGATCGCCGGGTGCGTGCTTAGCGATACGCTCGGAGAGGTCGATCTGAATCTGCGTGCGTGCCCGCTGGCTGCTGATGTAGCCAACGGCCTTGGCTTGGGCGGCGACCGCTTCGGCAACCTCACCGCGGCCATGCCCCACGTTGACGACGACAGCGCCACCGCACGCGTCGATATAGCGCTTGCCGGTGTCGTCATAGAGATAGACGCCCTGGCCATGCGTGATCGTGGGGTAGCGCTTCGTGTAGTCTCGGTACAGGACGTGATCGCGACTCATCTGGCCGCCTCTCCTTTCGTCTCGCCGCTTCGACCTCACGCGACGTCTGCCAGATCACCTCAGTCGATCGCTCCCCCTATTGTCGACATCGCCAGAGATGTGGCGATGCGCGCCGTCCCCCGCGCCGCAGCGCCCTGCTCGGCAACACCTGGTGGCCGGCTGCGCACGGTCACCACTATCATTGGCCCGCCCGGCTTTGTCAAGAGCTTCATGCACGCCTATGGTGAGCGCCCCGTGCCGCGTGACGAGCGTGCGTGCCTGCCATCGCGTGCGTGTCGAACGAGCGCCAGCTAGGCGGGCTCGCAAAATCCTCGGCTGCGAGGCGGTAGCGGATCGATGGTCGCACCGTTGGCAGGTGAGGAAATGTCACTGCTGTGGGGCACGGGTCTCATGCGCACTGGCGATGTCGAGAGACGGCGAGTGGCGGTATGGTTGATGAAAAGCCTCGCGGTGCGCCGGGGCGACACCATTGGGAGATACGGTCGTGTGGCGCCAGATGAGGTCGCCTTCCCTCAGCCGCCGCATCGTGGTGAGCGTTGCGGTCGGCCTTGGCCTCATTCAACTCTTCTTCGGTGTCGTCGCGCTCTGGTCGATCCAAGAGAGCAGCGAGGCCGCCTACCGCGAGCGCGTGATGCTCGCCCAGGTGCTGGCGGAGCACGTCGACGAGGCGCTGCGCTACGCGATGGCGACACTTCAGCACGAGGCCACCGAGATCACGCTGGAAACGGGTCAGCCGCTGACTGAAAGCCAGCGCTCGGAGGCGGCCGAGGCCCGCCGGCGCATCGGCGGCTTCGTGATCGTCTCGATCATCGCTGCCGGCGGGACGACCCTGTGGACTGATCCGGAGGTGGGCGGTGCCCTGATCGGTACGCCGCTCGAGCACCCGAGTGCGCAGCTCGCCTTGCGCCGGGGAACAGCGCAGATGAGCGAGTTCCGGTCCGCTACGGATAGCGAAGCCGCGTTTCTCTGCATGGCGGTGCCGCTGCGTGATCGCGCTGGCCAGGTCACCGGCGTGCTCATGGCCGAGCTCGACCCTGATCACCCGACGCTGAACCTGCTGTTTCCCAGCGCGGCGAGTGAAGGCGTGCACGTCCAACTGGTAAGCGGGACCGGGCAGTCCATAGCCGGCACGAGAGAGCTCGATCCCAGCATGGTGGCCGAGCACCAGACCCTTATGGGCGAGTTCATCGCCACGCGGACGGCCGGCTATCGTATCCACGCGCCGTCGTCCGAAGGCTGGTTCCCCAGCCACCTCGTGGCCTACGCGCCGGTACCCTCGCTGCCATCGTGGGGTGTGGTCGTCGAGCAGCCGCAGGACCTGGTCCTCGCAGTGCCGCACCAGCTCCAGCAGCGACTCGTTCTCTTCGGCTTGCTGGCGCTGCTGCTCGCCGCGGCCGTGGCCTGGGTGGACGTGCGGCGCGTCGTGCGCCCACTGAAGCACCTCACGGCGACCGCCGAGCGCTTCGCCGCCGGCCAGCTCGACGAGCCTGTGCACCTCCAGCGCGCCGACGAGCTTGGTATTCTGGCCCGCGCCTTCGAGACGATGCGCCAGCGGCTGCGTGCCTCGCTCGAAGAGGTCGCGGCGTGGAATCGCGAGCTGGAGCGACGCGTCGCAGCGCGCACGGCCGAGCTCGAGGCTCGCAACCACGAGCTGGCGCTCTTGTATCAGAGCCTCCAGGCACGCGAGCGTGAGCGCGCGGAGCTCCTGCAGCAGTGCATCACGGCTCAGGAGGAAGAGCGGCGGCGCGTGGCGCAGGAGCTGCACGACGAGACCAGCCAGGCGCTGGTCTCGCTTCAGCGCGGTCTGGAACGCCTCGCGGCCGGCGTCGAGCAGCCGGAGGAGGCGCGACGACTGGCCGGGCAGCTCCGGGGCGTCGCCGCCGAGACGCGCGCGGCGGTGCACGGGCTGGCCATCGAGCTGCGGCCCAACATCCTCGACGATGTCGGGATGGTCGCTGCCATCCAGCAGTATCTCCAGGGGAACGCGCGACGCGGTAAGCTCGAAGTCGACTTCGCCGCGGTGGGCATCGATCACCTGCGCCTGATTCCGGCCGCGGAGACGGCAATCTACCGCATCGTCCAGGCGGCGCTCACCAATAGCGTCCAGCACGCCCAAGCCGAGCATGTAAGCGTCATGTTCCAGCGACGCGACGCCAAGCTGGTGGTAGTCGTGGAGGACGACGGCCAGGGCTTCGATCTGGCTGCTGTCCACGCGGCCCCCCTGGAGAAGCGTCTAGGGCTCGCCGGCATGGGAGAGCGCGCGGCGCTCATCGGCGGAGCGCTCACCGTCGAGACGTCGCCCGGCGCCGGCACCACAGTCTTTCTCGAGGTCCCGCTCGGTTTGAACGCTCGGCGGGAGGACGCCAATGGCGAAGCTGCGGCTCATACTCGCTGACGACCACGGTGTCCTTCGGGGTGGCCTGCGCGCGCTGCTCGACGGCCAGCACGACTTCGAGGTCGTTGGCGAGGCCGAGACGGCCGAAGCCGCGGTGGAGCTCGCGCAGCACTTGCGGCCCGATGTGGCCGTGCTTGATGTGCGGATGCCCGGCGGTGGGCTCGCCGCGGCGCGAAGGATGAAGGGCGAGCAACCGACGCTCGCGGTCCTCATTCTCAGCCAGTACGACGACCCCGTGTACTTCCGCGAGGCTCTAGCCGCCGGCGCTTCGGGCTATGCCCTGAAGCACGCCGATGCGCACGAGCTGCTCCAGGCGATTCGGGCCGTGGCCCGCGGTGGCGTCTACCTCGACCCGGCGGTGGCCCGCGTGCTTGTCGAGGAGTCCTGGGGGCCGCGCCAGCCAGCGCTATCGACGGCAGCCCAAGCCCTGAGCGAGCGGGAGGCGCAGGTGCTCCGCCTCGTGGCCTTGGGCCACACCACGCAGCAGATCGCCCAGCAGCTCTTCTTGGGCGCTCGCACGGTCGAGACGTATAAGCAGCGCGGCATGGACAAGCTCGGGCTGCACGGGCGTGCGGCGCTCGTGCGCTACGCGCTCGAGCACGGGCTTCTCGAGGTCGAACCCCACCGCTAGACCTCTCGGCGCGCCTCCCACCGCAATCGGCGCTGCGCGCGGCGGGTTTTCCGCTTCATGACGCTGCGGATTTCGCGCTGCATGCGCCCGCAACGTCGGCAGGCCTCCCACGACAGCGCAAGGACACGCCGGCAGACCTTTGCAGTCACGCCCGTCTCGCTTGATGCCTGACACTGGAGATGACGCCAGCGGGGACACGCGACGCCGCCGGTTGCCGCGGGACTGCCGGGAAGGAGCGTGCCGTGATGCGCAAAGCAGCAGACGCCGGCCACGGGCGAAGCCGGCTGGCCCGCGCGGCCGTGACGGCCCTGGCGATGCTGGCGCTCGTGCCGCCGTGGGCTGCGCTTGCCCAGGCCGAGGCCGAACCCACTGCCATGAGCATCAGCGTGCCGGCGACCGCCGAGCTCGGCGAGCGCGTGGTGCTCCAGGCACGCTTGATCGATAGCTCCGGCGCGCCGATCGCCAACGCGCCGGTGTTCTTCAGCAGCCCGATGAGCTTTCTCAACGCCAGCGGCGAGGTGGTGCTGGCCCACGCCACAACCAATAAGGAGGGCCTGGCCGTCGCCGAGTACGAGGTGCGCAGCGCCGGCCAGCTCACCATCCAAGCCGCATTCTTCTGCGGCTCCGACCATCCGGCGCACGCACAACATGCACGTGGCGAAGGCCACCACGGTGGAATTCACCACGCGGTGGCCAAGGTCCGTGCCCAGATGGTGGTGGCCGCCGCGCCGCGCCAGCTCTACGTCGAGCGCGCCGGCGTCCGCATCCCGGGCCTGAACAGCGCACCGGCGCTAGGGCCGACCATGGTGGGCACGGCGCCAACCGTGGGGCCTCTGGCGGGGATGTCCGCGCTGTGGCCGACGATGAGCGTCTGGCCGATCGTCCTGGCGCTGCTGGTGATCTGGTCGTCGTACGCCTTCGTGGTGCTGCTGACCTTCCGGGTCGCATCGAGCGCTGCCGTCGCCGCCGCCGGCCCGGTCGCCGTCAGCCAGCGCCGCCTCCCCGTGCCGGCGCTGGCGTTCGAGCCGGCCGTCGGGCGGACGGTCTGGCCCGGCGTCGTAGCGGCTTGCACCATTGTGGCGCTGGCCTTCGCGGTGATGGCTGGGCTGCGCGGCCTGAGCCACACGCAGGCCGACCTCGCCATCCATTGGCCGTACCTCGCGTTCGTTGCGCTGGGCGGCGGCGCCCTCGTGAGCTTGGTCTCCCGCGCCTCGGCGCTCAATCTGGGGCAACTGGCGGCGGCAGCGCTCGGCGGCCTAGGAGTCATCGTCGCGCTGGGGGCGCTGCTGAGCTGCTGTCTCTGGGCCGTGGCCCATCAACTGCCGCTCGTCTCCAGCCTCGTGCTGGCGCTTATCTTCAACGAGATTCCGGTAACGCTGGCCGGCATCGCCCTCAACGTGCTAAGCCTGCTGGCGCTGGCGCATGTGGCCCGGCCGGCGCAGCGCGCGGGGGCGCGGCCGTGAGACCGTACACCATACCCATCGGCGCTGCCGTGGCGATCGCCGTCTTGGCGACGGTGCTGCTGTCGCTCGGCCCGCGCAGCCCGAACACGCACGCGAACCTCGCGCCGGAGCTCGACCCGCGGTACACGCGCACCGAGCAGGTCGTCGTCGACGGGCCGGCGCCGTATAGCGGGCCGGGTCTGGCCGCGCCGCTGGCCGCGGGCGACCTGATCGCCCGCGGCAGGGCCCTGCTGGTGACCCGCGGCTGCGCGAGCTGCCACGGGCTCGCTGGCCAGGGCGGCAGCGTCGGCCCGCCTATCGCTGGCTTCGATCTAGAGGCGCTGCGAGACAAGGTGCACAAGGGCCCAGGCGGCATGCCCGCATACCACAGTGGAGATATGAGTGACGAGGACCTGGCGGCTATCGTCGCCTATCTCCAATCCGTCGGCAAGCAAAAAGAGGCGGGAGATATGCCCGCCAAGGAGAGGACACCATGACAGCCACTCACGTCGTGAGGACCATAGCACGACGCATAGCCGATGTCCGGATGGTTGGGAGGGGTGGACTGGTCGTCGGCATAGCAGCGCTCGTCGGGCTGGCGGCGGCCTGCGC
>JACQUS010000136.1 GCA_016210125.1 Chloroflexota bacterium
AAATAAGGCCCGGGAGCGCGGGCGTCTCGCCCGCCCCTACCCCGGTGCGGGCAGGATGCCCGCGCTCCTACCGTGTGCGCCTCGTTTTCATCCCCACTGGTGCGCCCCACGGCGCGTCGACCACTCTTTATATGCAGCCCGAAAGCGCGCGTTTGCACCGCAGCATCGGATGAGCCCCCACGATCGCCGCATCACGGCCACGAAGGAGTGTCAGACCGCCGGCCCGCCGCCGCCTAGCGGGCAGGCCGCGCAGTCGTAGCGGTGGCACCAGCGCGCGAAGACGTGCAGCGCGCCCTGCTGCACCGCGCCGCCGCGCAGACGCGCGGCGCCGGCCGCACGCTGGATGTGGCGCTCTTTCCAGGTCGTGGCCAGCGGTGGCGCGGCGCTCCAGGTCTCGACGGCGCGGGCGCGGTCGCTCAGGAAGGCCCAGGGCAGGACGACGTCCAGCACCAGGGCCGCGGCCCGCGCCGGCCCGACGAGCGCCGGCAGCGGGCGGCGCAGCGGCCGGCCGAGCGCCGTCCGCTCGGCCCAGAAGCCGGTTTGGTCCACGACCGCCAGCCGCGCCAGCAGGGCCCGCCAGCGCGCCGCCGCCGTCGCCAGGGCCAGCGGCGCCGTCAGGTAGGCTGCCAGGCCGGCCGGCAGCGCCCGTCCCAGCACGTGCGCTGCGCCGACGAGCCGGCGCGCCGGCCGGTTGGCCGGGCGCAAGCCGGCGGTGCGCCAAGCCAACGGTGGATGCAGTACGGCCAGTCGCCGCATGGCGCGCGCCCGCGCCGCGTCGGGCCGCGGCAGGCTGGTCGGCGCTGGGAGCAGGCCGGCCGCGCCCAGCAGCCGCGCCTCGAGCTGCCAGATGCGCGCCGGCAGCGCCAGCGCCGCCAGCGGCCGCAGCGCGTCGAGCGGTAGGCGCGCGGCGAGGGCGGCGTACGCCCCACGATTGTGCGGGTGGCCGAGCGCGGCGAGCAGGGCGCCGTAGAGCGCCGGCTCGGCCGGCGCGCCGGCCGCGGCCAGGGCCTGCGCCTTACCCTCCAGGCGCTCGAGGCTCAGAGCGGCCAGCCCGCGGTCGAGCGCCGCGCCGCGGTGCGCGCGGCAGGGCCGTGCGATCGTTGCACGCTGGCTACCGGGCGGCGGCAGGTGTGGGCCGAGGACAATCGTCGGGATGGCGCTACCGTCGCGGCGGCGCGCCGGCGCGCCGGCCGTGTCGAGGACCAGGTGGGCGACGACGCCATCGTAGCTGGCGTCGCGGTCGTGGCCATGGGCGCGCCAGTCGGCCGCGCGCCCATGCAGCTCGACGTCGCCCTGCCAGAGCGCGCCGTCGTCGGCCCGCAGCACCGCGTCACGGAAATCCGGGCCGCCACCGGGCGCGCGGTGCCCCGGGCTGACGACCTCCAGCGCCTGGCCGTCGATGGTGCGCAGCGGAAGGTCGACAAGCTCCTGCCCCTCCCAGAGGGCCGCCAGGGCACGCTCGTCGGGCGGCGGCAAGCGCGCGCCACCGCGCCGCGCGTGCCCGTCGTCAGGCCCCGCCGCACCGTCGCCGGCCCGTGTCGCGGCCGGCCACGGTCGCGGCGCGGGCGCCTCCCGCACCGCGGTGACCATGACACCCCCTTCGGCCAGCAGGGGTACATTCAGCAGGAGTACATTGCCGAGGGCGGACACGCCGACTTCGGCGCTCCCGTCGTCGAGCGCGCCCGGCTGATACGCGCGCCGACGAGCATGCGCACCAGCGAAGCGCGGGCGCTCCACGCCGCGCGCCAGCGGTGCACGCGCGGTTCCGCCAGCGCTCTATTCGTAGCGGGAAAGCGGCCCGCTGTCAAGCCGGGGCGTAGCGTGCGCGCGCTCGACGTGCCGGGGCGAGAGCCTAGGACACCGGCGCCGCGCCGACCTGCTGCTGGAGGTAGGCGGCGACGAAGGCGTCGAGGTCGCCGTCGAGGACGGCCGTGGTGTTGCTCGTCTCCACACTCGTGCGCAAGTCCTTGACCATGTTGTACGGGTGCAGGACGTAGCTGCGGATCTGGTTGCCCCAGGCGGCCGAGATGTGCTCGCCCTTCAGCCGCGCCGCCTCCTCCTCGCGCTTCTGGCGCTCCTGCTCGTAGAGGCGCGCGCGCAGGATCTTCAGCGCCGTCTCGCGGTTCTGCATCTGGCTGCGCTGGCTCTGGCAGGTGACCACCAGCCCGGTTGGCTCGTGAATCAGCCGCACGGCCGTGCTGTTCTTCTGCACGTTTTGGCCGCCAGGGCCGGATGAGCGGAAGGCCTCCAGGCGGATGTCCTCGGGGTCGATGTGCACCTCGATATCGCGCTCGATCTCCGGCATGACCTCGACCAGCGCGAACGACGTGTGCCGGCGGTGGTCGTTGTCGAATGGCGAGAGGCGCACCAGCCGGTGCACGCCGCGCTCCGCGCGCAGATAGCCGTAGGCGTAGCGGCCGTCGATGGCCACCGTCGCGCTCTTGACGCCGGCCTCCTCGCCCTCGGAGCGATCGAGCAGCTCGGTCTTGAAGCCGCGCCGCTCGGCCCAGCGCAGGTACATGCGCAGCAGCATGTCCGCCCAGTCCTGCGCGTCGACGCCGCCGGCCCCGGCGTGCACCGCCAGGATGGCGTTGCGGTGGTCGTACTCGCCGCCCATCGTCAGCTCGAACTCGCGCTCGGCCAGCACGCGGCCCAGCTCCTCAGCCTCGCACGTGAGGTCGGCGGCGAGCGTGGCGTCATCCTCGAGCATGGCCAGGTCGACCAGCTCGGCCAGGTCGTCGGCACGCTTGGCCAGCTCGCGCCAGATGGTCCGCTCGTCGCGCAGCACGGTGA
>JACQUS010000151.1 GCA_016210125.1 Chloroflexota bacterium
GCCCAAGGATGTTGCGGTCGGTGAGCACCGACAGGACGGCGCGCTCGGCCAGCAGGCGCACGTCGCGGCGCAGGCCGAAGCCACCGCGCCAGCGCCCCGCCCCCGCCGAGTCACGGCGCATCTCGCAGCGCTCCACGATCATCGGATGCTCGTTCTCCACCGCCTCGATGGGCTGCACGGTGGTGAAGTCGCCCTCCTGCCAGTTGCGGACGGCGTTGTTGCCGTCGGAGCCGTTGCAGCCCGAGGTGCCGCCGGCGGGGTACTCGTAGAAGATGAAGAAGTGGCCCTTGGCATCGTGCCCGCCGACGTAGAGGTGGTTGGCGCAGCCCTTGTTGTCACCCGTCGCCAGGTCCGGCACCGCCGCCGCCAGTGCGCCCATCATCGCCGTGTCGACGGCGTAGCGCGCCTCGACCATCCCGCCGCAGGCCGCCGGCAGCCGCGCGTTCAGGAAGCTGCCCTCCGGGGCCACCGTGTGCAGCGGCCGCCACGCCCCGTGATTCACCGCCGCCGTCGGGTCCAAGTACGACTTGACGATCGTGAACACGCCGGATGGGGCCATCGACGGGCCGATGTTCGTGGGGCCGTCGCTCTGGGGGGAGGAGCCGCTGAAATCGGCGGTGATCTCGTCGCCGTGGACCGTCAGCGTCAGGTGCGCCGCCAGCGGCTCCAGCGCCCGCCCGGTGCTCTCCGTGTACGCCTCGTAGGCGTACGTCCCATCCGGCAGGCTGGCGATCTGCTGGCGCATGCGCTCCTCAGCCCGCTCGATGAAGCGCCCCATACACGCCCGCAGCGTCTCGGCCCTGTACTTCGCCGCCATCCCCTCCAGCTTGCGCGCCGCCTGCTGGCAGCTCACCAGCGACGCCGTGAAGTCCCCCCGCCGCTCGCGCTCCCCGCGCACGTTGGCGAAGATCAGGTCCAGCGCCGCCTGGTTCGGCTTGCCGCGCTCGTAGATGCGGATCGCCGGAATGCGCACGCCCTCCTGGTAGATCTCGGTGGCCTGGCCGGAGATGCTGCCGGGGGTCATCCCGCCGATGTCGCCCCAGTGGACGCGGACGACGGTGAAGGCGAAGAGGCGCTCGTCGAGGAAGACGGGGTAGATGGTGGCGGCGTCGTTCAGGTGCGTGCCGCCGGTGTAGGGGTCGTTGTGCAGGAAGACGTCGCCGGGGTGGATGTCGCCGGCGAAGCGCTCGAGCACCATGCGCACCGACCAGGGGATGGGGAAGATGTGCAGCGGGTGGTCGGCTGGGGCTTTGGCGGCGAGCTGGCCCCGGTCGTCGACGATGACGCAGGAGAAGTCCTGACCCTCGTAAATGATGGAGGAGTAGCCCGTGCGCATCATATTGGCGCGCATCTCGCGGGCGATGGCAATGAGGCCCTCGTGGACCAGCTCCACGGTGATCGGATCGACCCGCACGGCCGGCGTCTGCATCGATTTGCTCCTCTAGCTCTCTAGCACCAGGTTGCCGAAGGCGTCGACTTCGAGCCGCCAGCCCGGCGTGACTACCGTAGTGGCCCCGGCCTCCTCGATGATCGCCGGGCCGGCGAAGCGGACGCCCGTCGGCAGCAGATCGCGCTCATAGAGCGGCGTGTTCCAGAAGCGGTCGCCGAAGTACACCTGGCGAACGCCGAGCCGTGCGCCGTCGAGGGTGCCCGTCTGGGCGAGCGGTTGGACGATCGGCTTGGGCACGCGCCCGAGCGCCGCCAGGCGCACGTTGACCACCTGCACCTCCTCGTCCTCGCTGGCGTGGCCGTAGGTGGCCAAGTAGCGGTCGTAGAAGGCGCGGCGGATCGGCGCGATGGCGTAGCCGTCCTCCGGCAACTGCACGTTCAGCTCGTAGGCCTGGCCAAGGTAGCGCAGATCGAGCGAGCGCACGAAGGAGACGTCCGCCGGGGCGACGCCGTCGGCCCGGAGCTGCTGCCTGGCGATCTCCTCGAGCGCGGCGAACTGCGCGGCGAAGTCGGCAGGTGCGACGGCGCTTAGCCGCCGCAGGAAGGTGCGCACGTAGTCGTGCTTCAAGTCGGAGGTGAGCAAACCAAAGGCCGAGAGGTTGCCCGGGTAGCGCGGGATGAGCACGTGGGTGATAGCCAGCTCCTCGGCGATGTGCGTGGCGTGCATCGGCCCGGCGCCGCCGAAGGCGACCAAGACGAAGTCACGCGGGTCGTAGCCGCGCTGGACGGAGATCTCGCGGATGGAGCTGGTCATGCGTGCGACGGCGATGCGCACGATGCCGTCGGCCAGGCGGTGCAGGTCGAGCCCGCCAAGCTTCGCGGCCAGCGCTTGGATCACCTCCTCAGCCAGCTTCGGCTGGAGACGGATGGCCCCGCCCAGGACGCGGTCGGGGTCGATGCGCCCAAGGACGAGGTTGGCGTCCGTGACTGTCGGCTCGCTGCCGCCCTGGCCGTAGGACGCCGGGCCGGGATCGGCCCCGGCGCTGCGCGGGCCGACCTGCAGCTCGCCGCCGTCGAGCCAGGCGATGCTGCCGCCGCCCGCGCCGACGGTGTTGATGTTCACCTGCGGCGTCTTGACCGGGAAGCCGGCCAGCACGTTCTCGGTCGAGACGACCGGTGCCAGGTCGTGCACCAGGCAGACATCGGTCGACGTCCCGCCCATGTCGTAGGTGATGAGGTTGCGCAGCCCGGCGGCTCTGGCCACGGCAATGGAGCCGTTGACCCCGCCGACCGGGCCGGACAGGATGGTCAGCACGGCCTCAGCCCCGGCGCGCTCCGAGGTTAGGATGCCGCCGTTCGAGGACATGGTGAACACGCGGGCCGCGTAGCCTTGCTCGGCGAGCTCGCGGTCGAGCGCGGCGAGGTAGCGCCCCATGATCGGCGAGACGTAGGAGTTCAGCACGGTGGTGCTGAAGCGCTCGAACTCGCGGTACTCCGGCACGACCTCGGCCGAGATGGAGACGAAGACGCCCGGCAGGGCCGCGCGCAGGAGCTGGCCGGCGCGCTGCTCGTGGGCCGGGTTGCGGTAGGAATGGAGGAAGCAGACGGCCACGGCCTCGACGCCGGCGCTGCGCAGTTCGGCGGCGACGGAGGCCACGTCGTCCTCGTCGAGCGACGTGAGGACGCTACCATCGGCCAGCAGGCGCTCGCGCACCTCGAAGCGTCGCGCGCGGGCGACGAGCGGTTTGGGGCGGACGAAGCGCGGGTTGAACATGCCACCTTCGAGCATGCGCTGCGTGCGACCGATCTCGATGAGGTCGCGGAAACCGGCGGTGGTGACGAGGCCGACGGTCGCGCCTTTGCGCTCGAGGACGGCGTTGGTGGCCACGGTGGTGCCGTGGATCAGATGGCGGATGGCCTGCGGGTCGAGCGCCAGGGCGTCGAGGCCGGCGATGAACGCCTGCGCCGGATTGCGCGGTGTGGACGGCACCTTGGCCGCGCTGATGCGCCCGGTCGTCTCGTCGAAACGGATGAGGTCGGTGAACGTCCCGCCGACGTCCACGCCGATGATGTCCATGCAGTGCTCCTCGGCAGCCGTGCGTCGTGGGGATGATAGAGTATGCGCGCGCCGCCGTCAACCGCGGCGCGCCGGGCCAGTTGCGCGCCTGGTTGGTATAATCGCGCGGGAAGTCGCCTTACGGGCTTGAGGGGGCTTAGCCGTGCAGCAACACCGTGAGGCCTTACAGAGGTTGAAGCGCGACACCGCCTACCTTCAGCAGCATCGCGAGAAGTTACTTGAGCTCTATCCCGAGCAATGGGTGGCGATCTTCGACGAGCAGGTGGTCGGCGTCGCGCCAGAATTCGACCATCTGCTCGACAGCCTGCAAGCGCGAGGCGTTCCCGTCGGTCAGGTGCTCATCGAGCACTTGACGCGCAAGGAAGGGCTGCTCATCCTTCTCGAATGATACGAGGATACTTTGCCGCCAGGGGCGCACAGCGTCGCCCGATGGTCGACGCCGTCATCCATTTCCCTGCGCTGAGTCCCCGCCCTTTCGAGGTGCGCCTCATGGTGGACACTAGCGCCGACCGCACCGTGCTGGCGCCGCTCGACGCTGCGCGAGTGCAGAGAGAGCTGGGGATGGACCTCACGACGCTGCCTGAGGGACAGCCCAGCATCGGCGTCGGCGGGCAGATGAACACCAGAACACTGGAGGCGATCCGGACCTTGGACACGTTTTCCGCTCCGCTGACCTCACAATCCTCCAGCCGGTGCCTGGTCCGACCCTCCCGATTCCATCGCTGCTCGGCCGAGACATCCTCGCGTATTTCGCTCTGTTCCTCGAAGAGCTCACCGACCGCGTCCTGCTGCTCGATCCGAGCGAGGTCGATACACTAGCGCTTCCCTAGCAGGGGGCTCTCCCGGAGGACAGCCGTGACCGCTATACCACCCGAGCCGATTCGTGGCCAGTTCAAGGGCAAGGACATTATCTCTCTCGGCCAGTTCGACACCGACTGCATCGCCAAGCTCTTTCGCATCACTGCGCAGATGCGCGAGGTCGCCCTGAGCGCCGCTCCGTCGCACGTCCTCGACGGCAGCATTGTCGTCCTGCTGTTCTACGAGCCGTCCTCGCGCACCATGGGCTCGTTCGACGCGGCGACGAAGCAGCTTGGCGGGCAGACGGTCGTGGTCACCAGCCCACAGCAGTACTCGTCCGTGGCCAAGGGCGAGTCGTTCGCCGACACCATCCGGACCTTCGAGGCCTACTCCGATGCCATCGTGCTGCGCCACTACGAGACCGGCTCGGCGGCGACGGCTGCCGAGACGGCGCGACACGTGCCGATCCTAAACGCCGGCGACGGCATCGGCGAGCACCCGACGCAGGCCCTCCTCGACCTCTACACCATCTGGGAGCACACCGGGCGCCTCGCGGGCCTGCGGGGCCTGGTGGCCGGCGACATCCTCAACGGTCGAACGGTGCACTCGCTCATCAAGGGTCTGGCGCTCTACGAGGAGAACGAGCTCTACCTGCTCGCGCCGCCCGAGCTGCGCCTGGCGCGCGACGACCTCGCCGCGTTCCAGCAGAGCGGCATCCGCCTGTACGAGGTCGACGACGTGGGCGACATCCCGCGCGACTGCCACTTCTGGTATTGGACGCGCGTGCAGAAGGAGCGCTTCCGCAGCGACGAGGAGTTCCAGCGGGTCAACAACCGCTTCATCGTGACCAAGCAGCTCTTGGAGACCTACGGCAACCGCGACATGATCCTCATGCACCCGCTGCCGCGCGTTGGCGAGATCGAGGACGCCGTGGACGATGATCTGCGCGCGGTGTACCTGCGGTCGCAGATCCGCAACGGGATGTACGTGCGGATGGCGTTGCTGGCGCTGGTGCTGGGCCGGATCGCGTAGTCCGCGGTCACCGGCTGCCTCGCCGGGCGCGGCTGGCGCGCTCACCCCGAGACCCACGGGCGCACGCGGCTTCGCGCCGCCGTGTGAAATAGCTCACATTGTCAATGTGCTAATCTCTCTTCACACTGCGCCCGGAATGCGGAAACGTTGAGACGCGTAGGAAGGGGCGGCCTATGGCAACCTGGGGTGTGATTCGTCTGCGCGAGGCCAGGGACCACGCGAGGCTCAGCCTCGCCTACGTGGTGGACGACGTGCCGGTCCACGTGCAGCACGGCTTAACGATCGCCAACGCGCTGGCAAAGGCCGGCTGCCAGCTCGAGCCGGGCGACGTCGTGGTGCGCGTGGAGGGCCCGCTGCTGACCTGGAACGAGGTGCAGTTCGGCCGGATCGGGGGCTGATCCCCTTTTGCCTGAGGTGCCTCTACGTTCGGGTGCGACGATGGGAAGTCGGTGAGTCCCTGCCGGACGCCAGCGATGAGTGAAAGGTGGCTGCGCCGCCGGGGGATAGGCCTCACCCCCCGGCCCCTCGCCGAGGCGAGTCGCCTCCGGCGACCTCTCCAGCGCGGCTGGAGAGAGGGCGCAGGGAGCGGGGAGCCCAGAGGGGGCGAAGCCCGCTCTGGGAACCTCTTTAGGACTGGGGCGAGGCAGACGCCCAGAGGGGTATTTTCACAGGGGTGCGGAGGGGGCGATCGTCCCCTCCGCGGTCCGTGTTTGGGGTCGCCCGCGATGCCGCGGCCGCGGGCTGCCACGGCCGGCGAGACTGTGGCCGCCGCCACGTGCGGCGGCGCGGCGCGCTAGCCGCGATGGTCGACGAAACGCGCCTCGCGCGTCACGAGCGGGCTGTACGAGCGCAGAGCCTGCTGCCCGCCGCGCACGGTGTTCAGCTCGCGCTGCGCCTCCTCGATCTTCGACGAAAGCAGCCGCTGATTGTCCTCGTCGAGGGCCATGATCTCGCGTAGGAGGTCGCCCGCCGCCGGCTCGGCGCCGCTGCCCACGTCGGCCACGCGCGAGATGAGCGCCTCGCGCTGGGTGAGCAGCGCGTGGAACGTCGCCAGGTCGTCCTGCTCGATGGCCGCGCGCTGGCGCAGGGCCATCTCGCGGATGGCCTCGTAGATGGCCTGTCGATGGGCCGGCGATACGCCCGCGGCCGGGCCCGGCTGGTTCTGCATGGACGCCCTCCTTGCGTCATTCATCATAACATTCGCGGCCGGCGGCCGTCCGTGGCCGGCGGCCGCCCCGCGCTCAGCGTCGCTCGGTCAAGCGCGCCAGCAGCTCCTGCTGGCTGTGCAGGCGCTGTAGGCTATCCCGAAGCGTGGTGAACTGCGTGAGCAGCGCGCGCTCGCGCGCCGGCTCGCTGGCCGCTGCCGGCTGCTCGCTGGCGCCGGTGCCCAGGCCACCGCGCGCCAGCAGGTCGTGGACGTAGTCGCGCAGGGCCGGCACCGGCCCGTCCGCGCGACCTAGGCCAAGGTCGGCTTGCACGCGCGCCGGCTGCTGCGCGACGAGCGTGGCGAAGCGGCGCTCCGCCAGCTTGAGCGGCACGTCGGGCTCGCTCTCGTCGACCTGCACGCCGGCGTCGCGCAGCCGGCGGGCGTGGCTCGTCAGCAGTTGCCGCAGCCGCTCGTGGACCTCGCGTACCTGCCGGCCGTGCCCCTCCGTCGGCACATCGGCCGGCGTGCCAGCGAGCACCTGGTGCAGCGAGGCCATGAGCTGGTTGAATTTGGCGACGAAGCCGCGCGCCGCGCGCAGCGGCCGCGCCAGGTCGCGGCGCACGTGCACCGTGACGGGGCCAGCCGTCGTCCGGATCAGTTCCAGCGTCACGCCTGGAATCAGGTCGACGATGGTGTTGTCCTCGTGCTCAACCGTCTGCTCGCCGGCCGGCCCAGCGACGTGCACCCGCGCGTTCTGCCCCAGCTCGACCGCCGGCGCGACGAGGCGCGTCGCCGCGAGGAAGTTGCCGTCGAGCTCCTCAAGCTCGATGGGGAGGTTGCCGCTGTAGCGCGCCGTGAGCGTGAGCGTCGCCGTCGCCTCGTCGTAGGCCGCGCTGACGCTGGCCGTCGAGCCGTGGATGCGCGCCACGAGATCGGCCAGCGTCTCACCAGCGGCGTTGCAGGCGAATGTCTCGCCGTTGATACGGAAGCGGCCCGAGGTGACGGTCGTCGTGAGCCCGGCGCGGTCGAGCGGCGCGGTCGGGTCCACGGCCGCGCCGATGGGCTCGCTGCTGCGCACCTGCGTGTGCGTGGCGAGCTGCTCGATCCAGACGCGGTACTGCCCGTCGAGCGCATCGCCCGGCGTGCGCACGGCCACCGCCGGCTCGCGACCCGGCGGTATGTCGGTGGTCGCCGTCTTGGCGCTCACGACGTCCTCGAACGCCAGCTCGTCGAGCTCGCGCTCGAGGGCCGCCAGGCGGTTGTTGATATTGCGCAGCGCGTCCGAGCGGCCGCGGGCGAGGCGCTGCTGCTCGCGGGCGGCGCGCACGTTGGGTGTCTCGACGGCCACCGCCTGGCGGGCGATGGTGAGCGCGTCGCTGCTCTGGGCGGCGATGAGACTATTGACCTGCGTGACGGACATCGCGCCCCATCCTAGGCGAACCACGGGCTGTACTACGCGACATGTACCTTCACTATTCTACCTAGAAGATCGGCGGAATGCTCGAATGGCTAACCCACTTTCTCCTGAATGCTTGCGCATTCCGGCGGCCCACTCCGCCCAACAGAAGTACCCAGAGGTACCCAAAGGGGGATCTGCCCCCTTTGGATTCCCCTATTCATCCCCGATGGTCGCGGCCCACTGCGGGGCAAACTCATGTGAAACCAGCCGTAGCGGGCCTGCGCCACCCTACCCCAGGAGTGGGTCCCGGAGGCCTCCTCGGGTATGGCGAAGGGGCGAGCCAGTGGCTCGCCCCCAGGCACGCATCCTTCGCCGGCGGCGAGCGGTCGCCGCTAGCGGCTGCCAAGCTGCGTAAGCTGCTGGCCAATGCGCTGGGCCTGCTGCTGGAGCTGCGCCAGGGCGACCTCCATCTGGGCGAAGCGCTTCTCCAGCGCCTCCTGCTTCCTCGTTAGGCGGTCCTGAATCGTGCGGATGCGCTTATCGAGGTCACTGATCGTGCTGTCGTTCTGCGTGAGGCGATTGGCCAGGGCGCCGCCTGTGTCCACCAAGCCGGCGATGTAGTCCTCGATCTGCTCCATCACGCCGTCAATGCTGCTCGTGCCGGCCAGCAGCTCGGCGACGGAATCGGGACTCGACGCCAGCGCGGAAGACAGCTTGGCCGCGTCGAGCACCAGGCGCTTGGTCGTGCCGGTGGCCGAGCCGACCGCGCCGGTGGTGATGCCGATCTCGGAAATGCGCGTGATGCTGCCGCTGAGGCCGCTGATGGAGCTCATCACCAGGGTGCGCAGCCGGGACTCGACGAAGTTGACTGTGGCGTCGCCGAGCAGGATGCCGCCTGTCCTCGCCGTCGCATCGTACTTCGTGTCGGTGGCAATCCGGTCGGCCAGGCTGTTGAATGCCGTAATGAAGTCCTCGAGCGCCTGCTTGATGGTCCCCGTATCAGGGGTGACGGTGACGGTCACCGGGTTCGCCGCGTCGGCCTTGAGCAGCGTCAGTGTCACGCCGGGCATGGCCGTGGTGACGACGTTGCTGTTGCTGTCCTGCAGGAGCCCGCCGTTGATGCGGTACTGCGCCGTCACGCCGCTAGTCTGCGTCGCGGTGTCGATCTCGAAGGCCGCCAGCAGGTTGCCGGTGACGTCCGTCTTGGTGATCGTCTGCGCGCCGGTGTCCTTGGCCATGAGGGTGAGGCGCGTGTTCGTCGAGTCGTAGCTGGCGACGACGCCGGCGTCGGCGGTATTGATCTTGGTCAAGATCGTGTTGATGGTGTCGACGCTGGAGTCCCAGTCGAGCGTCGCGCTCTTGCCCCCGGCGCCGACGGTGAACGAGCCGGTGCTGCCGCTAAGCGCGGTGTTGAACGTCAGTCCGCCGAGGGCCGTGCCGGTTTCGCTAACGCCCGTCGCCGCGTCGCTGGTCACGGTCGAGGACGTGGCGACGCGCTCGACGGTCACGGTGAAGCTGGTTACCGCCGCGTCGGACGAGGCGCTGGCGGTGAGCAGCGTGGTGTTCGACGACGCGGCGGCGCGGGCGCGGACGCTGCTGTTCTGCTGGAGGGCGTGGGCCTTGTCCTTCAGCGTGCTGAGCAGTCCGTTGACGGCCCGGAGCGCGTCGCCGATCTGGCGGGTGCGAGTCTGGCGGTTCTGGAGGAGCGTCAGCGGTCGGCGCTCGATGGACATGAGCTGCTGGACCATCGAGGCCGTGTCGAGCCCCGAACCCAGCCCGGTGATCGAGAACAAGCCTGCCATACGCGCACTCCTCGGCGGGCCAGGCGGGTGGCCGCGTTGTTCCTAGAAAGAGTATCGGCCAGTTGGCCCCGGCCCTTAGGTCCGCCACGGGCGTGAGCCTCTGTGGCCCCTATGGTTCATGATGGCAGGAGGGCCCCCGCGGGTCGTGAGGGATACCCCGCATTCCGCGCGCTGGAACCCTGATATTTAGTCAGCCCCGCGATGCGGTCGCTACCGGTCCCGGCCAGCGACGTTGCAGAGCAGCCGACCCCACAGCGGAAGAATCGTCTCCTCCGCGACATCCGAGGAGAGGAGCCACCCGAGCGCTTCGGCGCATGCGCAACAGAAGCCGTCGCTCGACTGCGCGTCAAAGCGCTCCGGCTTCGGCCACGCCTCCCCACGGGCTCCGGCGTCGCGCGGCGCGAGCACGAGGACGACATCGTGCTTGAGGGCCTTGAGTCCGCGAATGTGCACCGAGATGGGGTTTTCGGAGGCGACCACGTAGCAGTTGACCAGCACGAAGCCGCCGCGTTTCAGGGAGATGGTCAGCTCGGCCCAGGCCTGCGGGCTCCAGTGGTGGAAGGTGAAGACGAGCCGTCCGCTCGGCCGCTTGAGCACGCGCGCGCACTCGCGCCAGATCGCGCCGAGAGCCGTGGCATAGCGCCCAAAGGCCTGGTGCTTGCCCTCGACGACCACCGAGGCGCTGCGGTCGTACGCCCAGTCCGCCTCATCGGGCAGCAGCCGCGCGAGCCACACGCGAAAGAACGACGAGAGATCGCTGTACTGCACGCTGTCGAAGTACGGCGGGTCGGTGACGACGTGGTCCACCGCGTTGTCTGGCACGGCCAGATGGCGTGCGTCCGCCTGCACGAGCACGAAGCGCCTGCTGCCGGACTGGAGCGCCTCGAAGGCCGGGACCTCCTCGCCCCCGTCGACCTCGCCGGCGATCGTAACCGACGTGACGCGTCCCTCAGCTATCCGTCGCTCGACCGGGGCCACCGCCCAGCGGCTGGCGCGCTCGATACGGTCGGCAAACAGCCGTCGCAGCGTGCCGGAGGTGGAAAACGGGAAGACAGGGTTGTTCTCCAAGGCCGTATACGGAAAGGAGTAGGCGTGGTGCGAGAAGACGTGGCGGATCGCCCCGGGTCGGCGTGCGTCCCCGCCCTTGTAGCCGCACAGGAGGCAGTTGAACTCGAGCGACGTAGAGACCAGCAGTGCCAGCCAGAGGCGGTCGTGCGACGGGAAGGACGGCAGGATCTGCAGCGCCGTGGCGAGATAGCGGAGCTGTCGTGCCGTGAACAGGTCCAGAAAGCTGACCACGCCTTTCCGCAGAAGATCGTTCGATTTTGGCCCGCCTGGAACGGCGAAGGAGCCGAAGTCGCCGAGGTCCGCACGGACGGCCGTCGCGGTCGCACGCTCGATGCGCTCCCGATCGGCGGCGTCCGCGGACTTGAAGAACGCTGCGTGCTTCGGACAGGACCCCACCACGACGAGCGGCACGTAGCGCTGGGGAAACGGCTCGTCGAGCACGTCCTCAAACGCGGCGCCGCACGTGGCGCAGGCGGCCTGACCCTTTGTGAGGATGCGCGCTACGTCCACCGTGACACGACGTTCAGCGTGCTGCTCCGTGTGTGCGAGTCCGCCCGCGGTGCTCAGCGTGACCTGCGAGCCCGGACACCCTTCCCGCAGGGTGAGGCTGTCGACGAAGATCGCCTCCCCGCACCCGCACCGCCGGCGCAGTCCGTGCAAGATGAACTGCGCCTCCGCGGTGTCGCCGCACTGCGGGCAGGACGTGCGATAGGAGGCGGCGAGGGCATCGCGGAGGGCCTGGAAGAGGCTCTCGAAGATAGCGCGTTTCTGCCCTCCGTCGGACAGGCGGAGCGCGGCCCGTGTCTGCAGGACGGGAACGGGGTCGACGTCGGCGCCGACGACGTTGGCGCCCAGACGAATCGCCTCGTGCACCGTCGTGCCGCCGCCCATCAACGGGTCCAGGATGATGAGGCCCTCGAGACCGCCGGCGGCATAGAACTCGCGCTGCGCGGGGCTGGCGATCAGTGACTTGAGCAGGTAGCGAAACGTCGTGCCCGAGCGCCGCGCCCACCACTTGTGCAGATACGTCGCCGGCCGGTAGAGGTGCTTGTTGAAGGACTCCAGCGCGGCGAGCTGGTTGGCGGCGTCGGCCGGGAAGCTATGGTCTAGCGGCACGCCATCCGCGTCTCGCGTGGCGCCGATCTGCGGTAAGGCCGTCTCCTGAACCAGGGCGGACATCGGCGCCTATGCTCCACGCGCCCCGTGACGACGAGCGCAAGGGCGGAGGTTCCGGTCTGCCGGCAGCGCAGACAGCGCGCATCGCTGGCCGCTCCGCGGCTGGGCGGATGTCATTGTAGCAGCATCCGTGTAGCAGCATCCGTCGGGTCACGGTGCGCGCCGGCCGACGCCGGCCGGCTCGCGGTGCTCGACGTCGGCCCGGCGCTGCGCGCGCCGGCCGGGCCGCCAGCCGATTAGGCGGCGCAGGCCGCGCTGGAGGTCGTCGAAGTAGGTGTACATGCAGGGCACGACGACCAGACTCAGCAGCGTCGAGCTGGTCATGCCGCCGATCAGCACGACGCCGATGCCGGACCAGATCTCCGAGCCCTCTTCCAGCCGCGCCGCCAGTGGGAAGAGGGCCGCGATCAGCGCCGCGCTGGTCATCAGGATCGGCCGCAGGCGTGTGGCCCCGGCCTCCAGCAGCGCCTCCCGCCGGTCGAGGCCGCGCCCGCGGAGCGTGTTCGTGTAGTCAACGAGCAGGATGCCGTTCTTGCCCACCAGGGCCATCAGCACGACGATGCCGATAAGCGAGATCATGCTGAGCGTGTTGCCGGTGCTCGCTAGGCCGACAAGCGCGCCGACGATGGCCAGCGGCAGGGCGAACATCGTGGCAAAGGGCAGGATGAAGCTCTCGTACAGCGCCGCCAGCAGCATATAGATCAGCACGACCGAGAGCCCCAGCGTGGTCAGGAGATTGCCGAAGGCGCGCGCCTGCTCCTCGGTCTGCCCGCCCAGGCGAACATTGTAGCCCGGCGGGACGGCTCCCCTGACCTTCAGCTCGTCGAGCTTCGCCGCCAGCGGGCGCGAGACGTCGTTCAGCGTCTTGCCGGCCGCGAGACCCGCGCCGATGGTAACCACCGGCGCACGGTCGCGGCGCTCAAGCGTGGCCGGTCCGGCCACCTGCCGCACCTCGGCCACCTGCCCCAGGCGCACGACCATCGGCCGCCCGTCGCGCACGGCGGTGAGCGGCAGGGCCTCCAGCGCCTGCAGGTCGCTGCGCGTCGCTTCGGCCGCTAGGACGCGGATATCCACCTCATCCTGGCCCTCGGGCCGCAGCTTCGTCACCACTGTGCCCTCGATCGCCGTGCGCAGCGCGCCGCCGACCTGCTGCGCGGTCAGCCCGGCGTCGGCCAGGCGGGCGCGGTCGGCGATCAACCGCGTCTCCGGGCTGCCGACGCTCGCGCTGTTGCTTATGTCGCGTACGCCAGGGATGGCGGCGACCGTCTGCTCGACTTGTGCCGCCAGGGGCTCGAGCACGCGGCGATCCTCGCCGCTCAGCAGCACCAGGATCGGCTGCCCTGGCGGCCCGCCGCCCGAGACGGTCGAGCGCAGGGTGATGCCGGGGATCTGCTTGGCCCGCGCCGACAGCTCCTCGACAATGGCCCACACGTCGCGCTTGCGCGCGCGTGGCTCGACGAGCACGATGGTGAACCGCGCGAAGCGCGCGCTGCTGACCGGCAGGGCCATCACTCCGACGCCGCCGCCCGTCACTTGCTGCCCGGCGACGGCCAGCACGTAGGTGACCTCCGGCACGGCGAAGAGCACAGCCTCCACCTGGCGCGTAGCGCGGTCGGTGGCCTCCAGCGACGAGCCGGGCGGCAGCTCGACGGTGGCGAGGAAGAAGCTGCTATCCGTCTGCGGAATGAACTCGCCCTTGATCAGCCCGAGCGGCACAAGGCCGATCGAGGCGCTGAGCAGCGCGAACCCGACGGCCGGCGGCAGCCAGCGGTGGTCGAGCACCCACCCGAGCACCCTCAAATAGCCGGCGCGCAGGCGGCCAAACCCACGCTCGAAAGGCTGCGCGAAGCGACCCGTCAGGCCGCCGTGGGCCTCGGCTGACGCCGCAGTTAGCCAGCGCGAGGCCAGCAGCGGCGTCAGCGTGAAGGAGATGAACAGCGAGGCGAGCACCGACGCCGCCAGCACGAGGCCGAACTGGCGGAAGAACTGCCCGGTGATGCCGGAGAGGAACGCCACGGGTAGGAAGATCACCACGTCGACCATCGTCAGCGCGATGGCCGCCAGGCCGATCTCGCTGCGGCCGTCCAGCGCGGCGGTGAACGGCATCTTGCCGAGCTTGAGATGGCGGACGATGTTTTCCAGCACGACGATGGAGTCGTCGACCAGCACGGCAACGGCCAGCACCAGACCGAGCATAGACATGATGTTCAGCGAGAAGCCGGCGAAGAACATGAACATGAGGGTCGTGATTAGCGACGTCGGGATGGCGAAGAGGACGATGACCGTGCCGCGCAGCGTGTGCAGGAAGACGAGCAACACCAGCGCCGTCAGCAGAATGGCCTGGAAGAGCGTGCGCTGCACCGAGGCCAGCGAGCTGCGCGTGAAGCGCGAGGCGTCGCTGACGACCTCCAGTCGCACGCCGGCCGGTAGCGTCGGCTGGACCTGCGCCAGCGCCGCGCGCACGCCGTCGACGGCGCGGATCTCGTTGGCGTCGGCCTGCTTGGTGACCGTCAGCACGACGGCCGGCTCGCCGTTCACCCGCGTGCGCATCGTCTCGCGCTTGGCCGTGTCCACGACCTCGGCCACGTTGCGCAGGTAGACGGTGCCCTGCGGACCCCCAGCCAACGGCAGCGCGCGGACGTCCTCCACGTTCTGGAAGAGGCCAGAGAGTCGGACGCTCGTCTGCTGTGTGCCTTGCTCGACGATGCCCGCCGGCAGGCTCTGGTTCTCGCGCGCCAGCGCCGTGCCGACCTGCTCGAACGAGAGGCCATAGGCCTGGAGTTTGGCCGGGTCGACGCGCACCTGGATCTCGCGCTCGCGCCCTCCGAAAAGGTCGACGGCGCCCACGCCGCTGACCGTCTCCAGCCGCGGCTTGATCTTGTCCTTGGCGAGGCGGTAGAGGTCGGTCGGCGGCAGCGGGCCTGACAGGCCGAGCCAGAGCACCGGCTGCTGGGCCGGGTCGATCTTGAGCACCGTCGGCGCCTCCACCTCGGGCGGGAGCTGCGCGCGCACGGCGCTGACGCGGCGCTCGACGTCGACGGCCACGATGTCCTGATTCGCCTGGTCGGTGAAGACGACCTGCACGATCGAGCGGCCTTCGGCCGAGGAGGAGCTGATGTAGTCAATATTGGCCAGCCCGGCCACGGCATCCTCGAGGGGCTTGGTGACCAGGCGCTCGATGTCGTCCGGCGCCGCGCCCGGGTAGCTGGTGATGACCGTCACGGCAGGCGAGACGACGCGCGGGAATAGCTCGGCGTTGAGCCGCGTCGACGAGACCAGGCCGAGGACGACCATGGCCAGAATGACCATGAGCATGAAGACCGGGCGCACCAGCGCCAAGCGTGTCAGGCCCACGGTCGCCCCCTAGCTCAGCCCGGCCGTCTTGGCGATGGTGGCGCCCGCCTCACCCTCTCGACTCCCCCTCTCCGCACGCAGAAAGGTAGACGGGGGCTGAGGTAAGCGCCGCACGCCGTCGAGGAACAGACGCACGACGCTCTCGCCGGCCGTGGCCGAGTCAAGCGCGTCGCCACGCTGGCCACGCACCACCCCGGCAGCGCAGCTCAGCGCAAACATCGCCTGCACGACGACCGGCGCGGCGAGACCCGGGTGGATGGCCCCGGCGGCCTGGCCCTCCGCGACCAGCGCTGCGAGCCGCGTGACGACGCGCTCGTAGCGCTCGCGGCACGCCGGCCGGTCGAGCACCAGCGCGCGGATCGCCCCGGCGTTGGTGTCCAGCTCCGGGCCGATGCCGCGCGTGTGCACCGTGACCATCAGGCCCAGGGCCGCCGCCAGCCGCTCGACGGGCGCGGCCCCGTCCGCCGGGCTGTCGAGCAGCGCCAGCAGCCGGTCCAGGTGCTCCACGATCAGCCGCCCGACGAGGTCATCCTTCGACGGGAAATGCTGGTACAGCGTGGCCTTGGAGATGCCGACGGTCTCGGCCACCTGCTCCATCGAGGTGTCGTGGTAGCCCTTGCTTGCCAGGAGCTGCCGCGCGACGCTGACGATCTCCTGCTCGCGCGCCAGGCGCTGGCGCTCGTGGAAGCGCACGCGACATCTCTCCTTCTGCGCCAACCAAACGCGCGCGTTCATAAGCGAACACACCAGTTTAATTGTACCCGGGCCGACACCTCGCTGCACGCCCATCGTTCGGCGGAGACCTGGTCCGGACCTTCGGCGGGGGCGCCCGGCCCCTCGGCCCGTTCCCGACGCGGGGAGCGGGAGATGCGGGGACGCGGAGAGAGGAAGACGGGCGATCGCCGGCTCTGCCCCGCGGCGCGGGGCCACCGGCGCCCGCGGGTACAGCGGGTACAATGGTCTTAGGCGGCGACGACGCGCCGCGAGGAGCGAGCATGCGTCGGCCGTGGTATGGCCACGACACCGGGCTGGCACTGCGCATGGCCCTGGTCATGCTCCTCCTGGCAGCGCTCTACCTGGCCTTCGTCCTCGTCCTCTGGGCCTCCGGCGTCGACACATCGCTCGTCGTCGCCCTGGCCGCTGCGATGCTCGGCGTGCAGTATTTCTTCTCCGACCGCCTGGCGCTGTGGACCATGGGCGCGCGCGAGGTGCGCCCGGCCGAGGCCCCGGAGCTGCACGCCCTCGTCGAGCGCCTGGCGCAGAGCGCCGATCTGCCGAAGCCGCGGCTGGCCATCGCGCCGACCGCCGTGCCCAACGCCTTCGCCACCGGCCGCGGCCCCGGCAGCGCCGTCGTCGCCGTCACCAGCGGCCTGCTCCAGACGCTCGACGGCCCGGAGCTGGAGAGCGTCCTGGCCCACGAGCTGGCGCACGTCAAGAACCGCGACGTCGCGGTCATGACGCTGGCCAGCTTCTTCGCCGTGGTCGCGCAGATGCTGCTGCGCAGCTTCTACTGGCAGAGCCTCGGCACGCGCCGCCGGCGCGACGGCAACGCACTCCTGCTCATCTACGGCGCCTCGCTCGTCGTCTGGGTGGTGAGCTTTTTCCTCATCCGCGCGCTCTCGCGCTACCGCGAGCTGGCCGCTGACCGCGGCGCGGCCATCCTGACCGGCGCGCCGTCGCAGCTTGCTGCGGCGCTGCTCAAGATCAGCGGCGGTATGCAGCGCATCCCCGCGCGCGACCTGCGCGAAGTCGAGGCGCTGAACGCCTTCTTCATCGTCCCGGCGCTGACGGGCAGCGGCTTCCTGGAGCTTTTCTCGACCCACCCATCGCTGGAGCGCCGCCTTGAGCAGCTCGCGCGGCTTCAGGAGGAGATGGAGCGGCCGCGATGAGCTTCTGGGACACGCTGCTCGGTCGCACGAAGCTGCCGAAGCCCAAGGGCGAGCGGCTGTTCGCCATGGCGACGGCGCAGATCACGCTGCAGGCGTCGCTTGGCCTGCGGCCCACTGGGCGCGCCGGCCTCTGCTTCCGGCCGGTCGCTAGCGGGCGATTCGCCTCGGCCGAGGAGGAGGCGGCCGCCCTGGCACGCATCGGCGGCGAGGCCACCGGCACGCAGGTCGAGACACGCGATGATGCCCATGGCTTCCGCTGGCTCGTGTTCAGCGACCCCGATTTCGAGGACCTGGTGGCGCACGTGCACGCGGCAAGCCGGGCGCTCATCGAGGCCGGCTTCGGTGAGCAGCTCCTCGCGGCCGTCTTCCCGTTCGTCGACGAAAGCGGGCAGTCGGTCTTCTGGGTCTTCAGCTACCGGCGCGCCGCGTTCTACCCCTTCGTCCCGGCCGGCGGCCGCCAGCGCGACAACGCCTACGAGCTGCGCCTCCAGGCGACTATGCGCCGCGAGCTGCCGCTGGAGGCCGAGCTCGAGCGCTGGTACGCGCTCTGGGACCCACCGCTGTAGCCGACCTCACCTCTCGCTCCGCCTCCCCGCACGGAGACGGGGATGCGGGCGCCGGTGCTCCGCCGGCCTACGGCTCCAAACGGTGCGTACCAGCCTACCCGAACTGCTCCCACCAGACGCGGGCGATGTCCTCGCGCCGCGCGAACCACACGCCGGGGCGGCTGCGCGCGTAGGCGACGAAGGCCTCGACGGCGTTGGCACGGGCCGGCAGCCCCGACGTGCGTAGGTGCAGGCCGACGGACATCATCTTCGGCGTGCGCGCGGCCTCCTTGTAGAGGCGGTCAAGCGACGCGCTGAGGTAGCGGGTGAACTGCTCCGGCTCGAGGAACGAGCGCCAATAGCGGAAGTCGTTGTTGTCCAGGGTGTAGGGAATGGTGAGGAACCGCTTGCCCTTTACGTCCAAGAAGTGCGGCAGGTCCTCGCTGTAGGTCATCGACTCGTAGATGAAGCCGCCCTCCTCGACGGCCATCTCGCGGCACTCGACCGTGGCCCCTCGCGGCAGGAAGCCGACCGGCCGGCGGCCGGTGGTCCGGCGGATGGCCTCGATGGACTTCAGCATGTCCTCGCGCTGCTGCTCGGGCGGGAGGCGGAAGTAGTCCAGCCAGAGGTAGCCGTGGCTGCACGGCTCGTGGCCGCGCTCGGTGATCGCCGCAGCAGCCCGCGGGTTGCGCTCCAGCGCCCGGCCGCAGGCGAAGAAGGTCACTTTCACGTCGTACTCATCGAAGATGTCCACCAGCCGCCAGAAGCCAACACGGCTGCCGTACTCGAAGTGCGACTCGTTCAGCGTGTTGCGCACGTCGCGCTCGGCGGCGATGGGCGTCTCGGCGCCGGGCTCGGACTCGAAGTCGCCGTCGGCTACCGAGGGCTCGGCGCCTTCCTCGAAGTTGATGACGACCGAGAGGGCGAGCCGCGCGCCGTTGGGCCACTCGATCTTTGGTGGGCTGCCGCCGTAGCCGACGAGGTCGCGCTGCATGGAGGAACCTCCTAACGTGCAGATGTGCTTCGCATCGCCGCGGCCGCGCGATGAGCGGCCCCAGCTCGCTCGTGCTA
>JACQUS010000137.1 GCA_016210125.1 Chloroflexota bacterium
ACCCTCAGCCTAGTGCCCGAACCTTAAGAGAGTGTTAACTGCGCCTTAGAGTTTCGTCAGAGTTTGTCGCGCAGTCATAGCCGCGAAGCGGCGCTTGCCAGCGCACCGCGGGCGACGTATCCTTGGCGCACCAGAGCGTGGCACGAGGTGGAGCCATGTCGGCCTACATCCCCAGCGGGACGATCCCGGCGAACCTGATGCCGTTCACCGAGGACTACGCCATCGACGAGCCGGAGCTGCGGCGGCATCTGCGCTGGCTGGCCGACGTGCCGGGGGTGACCGCAATCACCCAGAACGGGCATGCCGCGGAGGTCACGTCGCTCGGCCGGGCCGAGCAGCGCCGCGCGTTGGCCATCGCCCTCGACGAGGTGGGCGACCGCCTGCCGGTCATCGCCGGCGTCTTCGCCGACGGTAGCCTCCAGGCCGCCGAGCTGGCGCGCGACGCCGAGGCCGAGGGTGCCAGCGCGCTCCTCGTCGCGCCGCCGACGCTCTTCGCCTGGGGCGTGCAGCAGCGCCCGGAGATGATCTTCCGCCACTTCGCGACGATCGCCGAGCGCACGGCCCTGCCGCTGGTGGCTTTCCAGTACCCGCCGGCGCAGGGCTGGGGCTACACGACCGAGCAACTTGTCACACTAGCCGAGCGCGTGCCGACGGTCGTAGCCATCAAGGACTGGAGCCAGGACATCGTCCTCTGCGAGCGCAACATCCGCGCGCTGCACGGGCTAGGGCGGCCGTTCTCGGTCCTGACGACCTACAGTGCGGCGCTCTACGCAGCGCTGTGCATCGGCGCCGACGGCCTGCTCTCGGGAATGGGCAGCGTCGTCGCAGACCTCCAGGCGCAGCTTTTTGCCGCCGTGCAGCGGGGCGACATGGCCGAGGGGCGGCGCCTGAACGACCGCCTCTTCCCGCTCGCGAAAGTCTTCTACGCGCCGCCGTTCCTGGACATGCACAACCGCATGAAGGTGGCGCTGGTGGAGCTGGGCCGGCTGCGCCGCGCGGTGGTGCGCCCGCCGCTGGTGGCGCTCGACGAGCGCGAGCGCGCGGCGATCAGGGCTGGGCTGGCCTGGGCCGACCTGCTGGCGCCGGCCGGCGCGCGCTAGGACCTGACGCCCTCACCCGCTGCCCGCTGCGCGTCGGCCGCGTCCGTACCGGCGCTAGCGGGCATGAAAAGCCGCTGGCGCGTGAGGTTGAGGGGCGTGCACAAGGAGCGAAGCGCCGATCTGCAGGGCGTTGAGCGCCGCACGCGCCAGGCGCGTCAGACGGAGGGCGGGCAGAGCGGCTGAAGCCCCCTCTGCGTACCACTCCGGCGGGTGGGGCCGGGCAGCGCCGGGCGCAAGCCATCTTCAGATGCAAGCCATCTTCAGACGCAAGCCATCTTCAGAGGAGGCGACGGGATGCCGCTGGAGGGCCGCGTCGCGCTGGTCACCGGCGCGGGGCGCAACATCGGGCGGGCGACGGCTCTGGCGCTGGCGCGCGCCGGGGCCGATGTGGTTGTCAACGTGCGCCAGAGCCGTGACGAGGCCGAGGCTGTCGCCGCCGAGGCGCGCAGCCACGGCGTGCGCGCGCTGGCCGTGGTGGCCGACGTCGGCGTCGCCATCGAGGCGCAGGCGCTCTGTGCGCGGGCGCTCGAGGCCTTGGGAAAGGTCGATATCGTGGTCAACAACGCCGCGATCCGTCCGCACGTGCCGTTCGTCGAGATGACCTGGGAGCAGTGGCAGAGCGTGCTCGATGTCGACCTGCACGCAAGCTTCTGGACGATCAAAGCCTGCCTGCCCGGCATGCTGGCGCAGCGCTGGGGCCGCATCATCAACCTCACGGGCGGCAATGCGATGAGCGGGTACGTCGGTGCGGCGCATGTCTCGGTGGCCAAGCACGGCCTGCTGGCGCTTACGAAATCGCTGGCCAAGGAGCTGGGGCCGCACGGCGTCACGGTGAACGCCGTGTCGCCCGGGGCCATCGACACCACGGGCACGCGGCATAACCCCGAGCGCCTGAAACGCATTCCGGCGGGCCGTCCGGGCCTCCCGGAGGAGATCGCGGCTACGTGTCTCTACCTGGCCTCCGACGAGGCTGCCTTCGTCAACGGGCAAATGATCGCCGTCAACGGCGGCGAATGGACCTGAGGAGACGCTGATGCCCACGGTCAACATCGACTCCACGCTCACGATGTCCTACGAGGACCACTGGTACGGCGACCCCTGGCGCCAGCCGGAGGTCGCGCTGCTCATCCACGGCGTCGCCGAGTCGAGCCGCGCCTGGTACGCCTGGGTGCCACACCTGGCGCGCGAGCTGCGCGTCCTGCGGCCCGACCAGCGCGGCTTCGGCCGCTCGACCGTGCCGCCGCCAGGCTACGCCTGGACGATCGCCGGCTTCGCCGCCGACCTGGCGCGCTTTCTCGACGCCGTCGGCGTCGCGAGCGCGCACGTCGTCGGGGCGAAGCTGGGTGGGACCATCGCCCTGCAGTTCGCCGCCGACTACCCCGACCGCACGCGCACGCTCAGCGTCCTGAGCGGGCCGGTGCGCGCGCGGAATACTGGCGGCCGCATCGACCTGACGGCTTTCCCGGAGCGCATCCGCGCCATCGGGGTCGGCGGGTGGGCCGCCGAGACGCAGCGCGCGCGGCTGGGGTCCGAGGTGGCTGAGGAACATATCGCCTGGTGGTCCAGCTTCATGGCGCAGACCGACCCGCGCGTCTGCGTCGAGATCACGGCCGCCGTCGAGCGCGTCGACGTGTCGGGTCTGCTGCCGAGCATCAAGGCCCGGAGCCTGATCGCGACGTCGGAGCGCAGCCCGCTGGCGTCCGTGGAGGTCGTGCGCGAGTGGGCGCGCTTGATCCCCAACGCCGAGGTGCTGGTCGTGCCCGGCGACGGCTACCACATCGCCGCGGCCAAGCCCGACGAGTGCGCGCAGCACGTGCTGGCGTTCATCAAGCGGGCGGCGGCGAAGGAGAAGGTGTAGGCTATGCGCGTCGGACTGACGCTCCTGCGCGGGGAGGAGCTACCCCGCGACGAGGTCCTGGGCTACGTGCGCGCGGCCGAGGACCTGGGCTACGAGTCGCTTTGGGTGCCGGAGTCGTGGGGCCGCGACGCCTTCACGCAGCTCAGCTACGTGGCGGCGTGCACGCGGCGCATCGGCCTGGCGACCGGCATCGTCACTGTCTACAGCCGCAGCCCGGCGCTGCTGGCGCAGTCGGCCGCCTCGCTCGACGACCTGAGCGAGGGCCGCTTGGCCCTGGGGCTTGGCGTCAGCGGCCCGATCGTCATCGAGCAGTGGCACGGCGTGCCCTACGGTAGGCCGATCCAGCGAACCCGCGAGTACATCGACATCGTCCGTCCGGTGTTGAGCGGCGAGCGGGTCAACTACAGCGGCCAGTACTTCAACTTGCGCGGCTTTCGCCTACGCTTCCACCCGCGTCGGCCTAGGGTGCCGATCTACGTCGCGGCGCTCGGACCGAAGAACCTCGAACTGTCCGGCGAGCTGGCCGACGGCTGGCTCGGCGTGGACACCGCGCCACGGCACCTGGAACAGATACGCGGCCCGCTCGCCGCCGGGGCCAGGCGCGCCGGGCGCGACGTCGGGCAGATCGACATCGCTGCCTACGTGCTGAGCTGCGTGACCGAGGACCGCGAAGTGGCGCGGACGATCACACGCCAGCACATCGCCTACTACGTCGGCGGGATGGGCACGTTCTATGCCGAGCTGATGACGCGCTATGGCTGGGGCGAGGTGACGGCCCGCGTGCAGGAATGCTGGCGTGAGGGCGACCGCGCGGGCGCGGCGACCCTGATCAGCGACGAGATCCTCGACGAGGTGGCCGTCGCCGGCGAGCCCGACGAATGCCGCGCCAGGCTCGGCTGGCATCGCGAGCAAGGCATCGCGCTGCCCATCCTGTGCCCGCCACACGGCGCGACGGGCGCCATGATCGAGCGAACCATCCGCGAGCTGGCGCCGGCGCGGCTCGGCTGACGTCGCTACGGGACCCGGCATTCCAAGCGGGTCCGTGACTTGCCAAGGACTCGCGGCTCCGCGCGGGTCGGCACCGGCTGGCGCGAGCGCGCGGGCGAGCTGGGCCAGGGCAGGGGGCGAAGCTCGCGCTCGCCCCCTGCGCCGTAGGCGAACATGCGGTTCGCCTGAGCGAGGCACACGCGCCGTTGCGTGCTATGCCGGCACGGCGGCAAACGCTGCGCTCCAGCGCGGCAGGGTGTGGGCCGCGTAGTGGACCGCGGCCGCCCGCTGCTCGCGGCGCGGCGGCTCGTCGCCGATGGGCTGCCACTGGTCTGAGCGTCGCGGCAACTCGTCTGGCAGTCGCGTCTGCCGCGGGCCGATGCCGCGCATGAGCAGGAAGCGCCGTAAGAGTGCCTTGGCGCGGTGGAAGTGGGTCTTCACGGTGTTTTCGGGCAGACCGAGCACACCGGCGATCTCTCCGAAGGTCAGGTCGCTGGTGTAGCGCAGGGCGACGACGTTGCGGTAGTGGTGCGGCAGGCTCGTGATCGCCGCGCCCAGGATGGCCTGGAGGTCACGGCGCACGGCGACCTCCTCCGGCAGCGGCTGGCCGTCGGCCACGGTCTCGACTGGGCTCGGGTTGCCGTCGTGCGCGGCGAACGCGGAGAACGGTAGCGCACGGCGTCGCCGCAGCAGGTCGACCGAGCGATTGCGGCACACGCGGAAGAGCCACGGTCGGAGCGGCAGGTCGAGGCGTGCGCGCGGCAGCGCGACGTAGAGCTGGATCAGTGCCTCCTGCGCGGCGTCCGCGGCATCGTCGCTGTCACCTAGGATGCGCAGCGCGGCGTTGTAGAGTGGGCGTGCGTAGCGCGAGACCAGGGTCTCGTAGGCCTGTTCGTCCCCGGCGGCACTGCGTTGGGCTAGCTCGTCGTCGGACGCCGGTCTCTTGGCCCTCGGCGTTTGCGGGTGTTTGGGGTCGTAGTCGGGGCGGTCGGTATGGCGGCCCCACGGCCGCGCCGCGTACAGGTGGGCCGCCCCACCGAACGCGGCGGCGGCAGGGTAGAACTCTGCCACCCGCACTCCCATATCCACGTACCTCACTTCTCAGCAGGATGGTGTCGTTCGATGCGCCGATCCTTGAGCACGCTCGGCGTGTCCTTCCGATTATGGGAAGATCGCCTCGCGCTGTCGCCGCTCTGTGGGCCAGTCATCGGGGGCTGCGAAGGGACAGTCTTTGGGCCGGTCATTAGTACAGCCAGCCGGGCGGGCAAGGGAGCACCAGCGGCGGTCTGAGGCGTGCCCTTTGGATCTCTGGCGGCGCTGTTAGTGACGCGCCGCGGTGCTTATCGTGGCTATCATGCCGATTCTGCCAGGATAGAGCCCTCTGCGAGGCGCGAGCAGGGGCTGGTGCGTCTGGGCCGCGGCGGCGATCACGCTCGCGCGCGATCGATGCCTGACCCGCCCTACGGCCGGCGGGACCAGGCGCTGGCGAGGCGAAAGAGCATCCACGCAAGCACGACGACCAGGCCGGCGAGGCAGACGGCGATGGCCAGGCCGCCCTGCTGGGGATTCGGCCAAAGGAGCGCGCCGAGGAGCGCCAGCGTCGCCACGGAGGCGAGGCCGGCCATGGCGTTGTTGATCGCGCCGACGCGCGCTGCCTGCTGTTCGCGGCCGGCGGCCGCCGTCTGCGGGTCGCGCTCCTCAGTAGGCACATGCAGTGTCATCGGGCCGGCGACCTCCTCGTCGGCCGCGCGGCCCTGTGGGACCGCGGTGCTGGCACGGGCGGGCGCCGGAAGGTGCTGCGGCACGCCGGGCCGAGCGCCGGGCCGCGTGCCATCACGCGCCGATCTTGAGGATGCCCGCCTGACGGAGCAGCAGGACCGCGGCCACGACGACGCCGGTGAGGCAGGCCGCGACGGTGGCGGCACGCGGTGGCAGGTTCGGCCGGATGCCAACCAGCATCACGCCCAACGTCGTGGCGACCAGCAGGCCGAGCCAGACGAACGGGAGATAGTCGCGGGAGGCGTTCACGAGATCGTTGAGGCTCATCTCATCCTCACAGACGCGGCTTCGTCCCGCCCATCATAGCCGATCCGCGCCGGCGGCGCTACCCGGCCGTCGCGCCGTCACGCAGCAGCCGCCGCAGCACCTTTCCGGCGCCGCTCGTCGGCAGCGCGTCGCGTAGCTCGACGGTGCGGGGGCACTTGTAAGCCGCCAGCCGCTCGCGGCAGTAGGCGATCAGCTCGCCCGCGCTCGGCGCAGCGCCGTCGCGCGGGACGACGAACGCCTTGACCGCCTCGCCGCGGTAGGCGTCGGGCACACCGACGACGGCGGCCAGCTTCACCGCCGGGTGGCCGTACAGGACCTCCTCGATCTCGCGCGGCCAGACCTTGAACCCGGCCGTATTGATGAGGTCCTTCTTGCGGTCGACGATGCGGAAGTAGCCGTCGGCGTCCATGCGCGCGATGTCGCCGGTGCGCAGCCAGCCGTCGGCGCTGAGCACGGCGGCCGTCTCGGCCGGCTTGTTCCAGTAGGCGCGCATCACCTGTGGCCCGCGCACCGCCAGCTCGCCCTCGACGCCCGGCGGCAGCGCCTCGCCGCTCTCGAGACCGAGCACCACCGCGTCGGTGTCCGGCAGCGGGATACCGATGGCGCCCGGCCGCGCCGCGTGGATCGGATTGGCGTGCGTCAGCGGGCTCGTCTCGCTCAGCCCGTAGCCCTCGACCAGCACCTCGTGGCCGACGAGCGCGTCGAAGGCGCGCTTGACGC